>NZ_BMKZ01000056.1 GCF_014644735.1 Caldalkalibacillus thermarum
AAACGCCTTTCTGATATGAAGCATATGAAAAAGATACCAAGAGTGAATCGCATCCCGTTTTTCGTACACTTTTGCCGGTTTTCTTTTGCGAAGCTCGTCACAAAAAAGAACCAGTGCTTTCTTTGCCTGCTGGTTCTTTTCCTCTCCCTTGTCATTCCACCAGTCTGCATGAGGGTCAATGATCTGGTATAACTCCCTGTCCATATGACCTTTCCTCCTTGTGTCATTCCCTCAAAACCGCTTTTGCATCAACCGACTTGTGAACATTGACCGAATGAGGAACAGTCTCACCAAAGAATCCCTGTACAAACGATGGCAAATAGCGGTGTAAAACCCGAACCTCCCCTTCCATCTGAAGCACATCCAGTTCCTTTTGTTCAGGCTCCACCCACAAGACCCGGTTGTCTCCCTCGTTCAGCCCCATTTCCTGTGCATTGCGCCAGAACACATCCTGAGCAACCCTGTAAGCCGCATCACGTTCAATTTCCACCCAGTCCGCCACTAAACTCCCCTGTTCCTCGTGCAAGCGGTACTGCCAACCAACTAACACTTCACGGTAGTAAGGAGGCACACGGCGGCACTCCCTGCCTGCAGGAGTATTCACACATTCCTGATTGAACACTTCTTCACGGCGAATGATGGGAATTCGTTCAGCCTGCTGTTCGTACTCGTAAAACTCATGGTGGCTGGACTGGGCGGCTCCGGCCAATGCCCCGGCATCCAGTGACTTGTACAGGTCACCCTGTACAATACGCACTGCACCAATGTCCACAATGAGAAATAAAATCAGAAGAAAACAGACGGCGGTCATGGCAAACAGAGGCATGACCACGCCTTTCTCGTTTTTGTGCATGATGTAACCTCCCTTTGTCTTCACTCAACGTGAAGCTAGCGCACCCTGATAGCCCGTGTTTGTCTGTCCGTTATCCGGTGTTCCGTCCAACGTTTCACACAACGGTCTCCTTCCCAGTTAAAGCCTTCCGGGCAATTGATGGGTATGGCTGGGGTGACTTCGTAATAACGCCTGATGATGTTGTCGCTTCTGACCGGCTCATCCACCTCATTACGCACGTCCACCTCAAGACGAATCTCCTTCTTGCCTCTGGACGGTGTGGCCACCTGCGCCGGAACGGTAATCCACTGTCCAATCAATTCTCCACTTCTCAAACGGTTGTATCGCTCTTCCCTGACCATCACGTTGTTGACGTAAAGACGCACGGAAAACGGCTGGTTAATGTCACGAGTGCCGATGTTCCACGGCCCGAAATAAACTGGAAGCGGCGCACCCTGTGGAATGGTTTCCTGTGCATGGACACGACCCGTCAGACTGAGCGGCATCATGAACGGAAAGTCTTCCGTGGAGAAGGCATACAGGTTGCCGTTGTTTCCGCTTCGGTTGGGTGTTGCACCATCATTGGCCCCAAAAACGATATGACCGTTGGCCACCATGATCTCTGTGGCAATTCCCTGCCCTTGATAGATACTTTCTGGCCTTCCACCTTCAAAACGGACAGACATAAGATCACGATTCCCCTGCCGTGCTACAGGTCTGGCCTGTCCATTGGACAGATTGACCGCCCGCAGAACCCCACGGGTATTACCGAACAGCACAATCCGCTGGTTGCCCTGCACGATGATGACCGGAGCCGAGGATATTTCTCCCTGATAGTTGCCCGTTGAAAGAGGCTCCCCTGCCGATGTTCTCGCCCAGCGCACCTGACCGTTAGTCACGTTAAAGGCGGCAATCATGCCCCGGTTACGCCCTCCTTGATAGCGATACGGAATAACCAGTGTATCCCCATACAGTGCAGGAGAGTTATTTACCATTGTGGTGGCCGAACTGGAATGACGGTAACGGGTGTTTTTCCACACCTGCCGTCCCGTGGAGGCATTGACCGCATACACCGCACCGCTTTTGTCGGCAAAATAAATACGATCCCTTCTTTCGTCATAAACGATACTGGCCGCCACGCCGTTGTCCGTACGGAAAGGACGGCTCCACACAAATTCAAAACCGGGAGCCCGTCCCCGCCCCCGGTCAATGACCCGGATGGCATCGACAAACCCCGGTCTGTTCTGACCCCGATAGTTAATCGGCACAAAAATGATCGGCCCCCGGCTGGTCTGTTTGACCGCCACCGTACCGGTGATTTCAGCCGGAGAGTCGCCGTAGTTTATAAAATCCCGTTGATCATGTTTTGCCAAAAAAAGCCTTGCCCTTTCTCCCGTGGAATAGACCAAAAGGTCTTCTCCCAATACGGTAGGAGCCGCCACCACACGTGCGCCAGCACTAAACCATCGTTCAATTCTCATCGTAGAAGGATTAATCCTTGCCACCCTGTTGTCCCCCGTCCCCACATAAATCCTGTTCCTTATAGGATCATACGTGGGATGACTGGCCACATGGGGATTGTCACTGATTCTCACCCGCTGAACCTGTTCATTGTTGATTCCCCGCTGTCTCAAAAAGGAACTGACCGTAAGGGGCTGGTCATAAAAGTTGAGATTGAGCGGAATTTTGTACAAAAAACCACCGGCCACATGGTAAATGTACGTACCATCCGTAACCGGTGATGAGATGGACCAGCCGATGTTTTCCACTTCCCACTTTTTGTACAACGGGGGCATAGCCTTTTGGTCCACCGCTGTCCGCTGACGGGTGTCGTCCCGGCCAAAAGCGGGCCAGTTGGACGCTTCCACCGCCAACGGTTGCAAAAAAACAAGCAAAGCCAGAACAAACAGACTGATCCGTTTCAAAACTGCTCCCCTCCCAAAAGAAAAAGACCCTCATGGGTCTTGTAATGATTATGGTCTAAGTCTGTCGCTTGCATCATATCCCGGCCCATCATTGTATTCCTCCACAGGAGGCAAGTCATCCTGCCAGCCGTCATTATTTGAACCACCATTGTTACCGGAAGAGCCACCGCCACCGGATGAACCGCCAGATGAGCCGCTACCGGATGAACCACCAGAAGAACCACTTCCAGAACCACCGCTACCGGATGAACCACCAGAAGAACCGCTTCCAGAACCACTGCTACCGGATGAACCACCAGATGAGCCACTTCTCGATGAACCACCGCTACCGGAGGAACTGCCGGAACCCGGTTTTACAATATGCGATTCTCGTGTTCCACTGGAAGAACTGCCGGAAGAACCGGATGAACCGCTTTTCTTCTCACCGCCGGACGATCCACCGGATGAACTGCTACCAGACGATGAACCGGATGAACTGCTTGAAGATGAACCACCGGAAGAACCGGACGAACTACTGCTACCGGAGGAACTGCTACCGGATGAACTGCTTTTCTTCTCACCGCCGGAGGAACCGCCGGATGAACTTCCAGACGATCCACCCGAAGAAGAAGTGTTGTTCTTGGCTACTGGTGCATCCTGCTTGGGTTTACTGTCTTCTCGTTTCTCTTCCTTCACTTCCCGCTTATTCTTCTCTTCCTTCGTTTCTTCCTGTTCCTCTTCTTCTGCCGCTTCTTCCTCCACCTCACGCACAGGCACAATGTCCTCCACCCATGCGATGGATTCCTCTTCCTCTTCCAGCCCCCACAACTCACGTTCAGGCTCAGGCTGATTGAACGCATAAACAATGGTTCCTACTGCCAAAACAGAGACGGCACAAATCAAGGCCAACTGCCACTTGGGCATCTCACTTAAAATGTATTTGATTTTTTCCTTCAGTTTGCTCATACAAATTCCTCCTTATTTGATTATCTCAAATCAAAAAAATAGTACCGACCACTGTCTTCCAGAAACTCCATGCGATACTGCCGTTCGGTTTCCTTGTTTGTTACTATAACGATATTCGGATTGTTTTCAGAAATCTCAAACTCAAAATCAGACAAGCTGAAATCGGAAAAACGGGGAGCCAACTCTACCAAAATATAATCCGTTGGGTAAAGCAGGGCTGGAGAACGGTTGATTTTGTCAATCCGTTTACCATCAGCGTCTATTAATGCCTTAACAAACGTTTTTGCCGCTGAAATCTGATCCTTGTTATCTATGTTTCCTCCACATCCACTTAACACCAAAGCACTGATCAACAGAACTATTATCCAATGAATACGCATATCCAGTCCTCCTTTTGTTTTTGATGTGGTATACGCATACCACCTAGAAATACGGCCACCATAAAACCACCATCACGCCCATGCCCAGCGCAGGGGCATACGGAATAGGTTCTGTTCTCACTTCACGGTAAGACCGTTTCTTGACAAGCAGTTTGTATACCAGTACGCTGAGCGTAATGATAAAACCAAAGATACTGGCCACGACAAAGGATAACAGCACCACGCCAAATGAAGTCCATGCTCCTATCCCTGCCATCAGTTTCACGTCACCCATCCCCACCTGATTGAACCATGCGGGAATAAAAAACAGAAGTCCGCTTAAGAAACCGGCCACAACGGCTTGCCAAAGACCGGTCATGCCGCCGTCAATGGTTTTGAAAACAATCGCTGAAACGAAAAGGGGATAGGTGAGCCAGTTGGGAATGATCATCTTCTCCAGATCAGTGATCACGGCCACGATCACAGCCACCGATACAACCACCACAACCACTCCGGTAATGTCAACTCACCTCCCTCGAACAACAGCCACCAGCCCACCATCAGTAACACGAGGAAAACGATGATACCGAACATGAAACTTTTCAGCCATTGTGTGCCATCCATTCATTACCCATCCCCCAAACGGGTTTCATCCAGAAAGGTGGCTGAAGAACGAATGGGAATGTACGTGCCCCAAAAGTCGGGGTTACCCAAAAGGGAACCAATCATGGGGACAACCGTGGGCTGGCGGTAATTGACGGTGACCGTCACCGTACCGTCCCTGTTTCTGGTAATTAATATATCGGATTTAGGATCAAAAGTTTTCAGATTTTCATAATTATACATTAATCCACCTTCGATCACACGCCTTTCGGCAATCATGCGTATCGTTTCTTCTTCTGTGGTTACCGCTGCTACCCGTCCAGCTTCATGGCTGGCATGGCTGACGGTCACTTTGGCATTGATGGCTAATGCCAGAATGAGACCGACTACAATAAGAAAAAGAAAGACAGGTAGAATAAGAGCAAATTCGACAAAAGCCTGTCCTCTGTTGTTTTTTATATTTGGACACACCTGTCTGTTTCACCTCTTTTTTGGAAATTTAGAAAGGCCTCGCAAAAGGAGGCCGTGTTTTTACCACCCCTGATTCGGTTGACGAACTTTAATAGCGTTATTGATGTCACTAAACATGGCCATAATCCGATCGCCAAACAGAACCATGACCAAGACGATGACTAAGATGGCTCCACCAATTATCATGCCGTATTCCATCCAAGTCTGTCCTTCCTGTTTTCTGAGACGAAGATTCAGTGTGCCTAACATAACCAAGAAAACCATCAGTGATTTATAAATGCGTTCTACCATACAAAAAACCTCCTGTTTTGTTTTTTTGATCAATATACAAGCGACTGCCGGGCAACACGTTGCCCAAGGCTCCGACCGGCACTTCCAGCACCATTTTGGCTTCCCTGACTATGGGCGAAATCTTGCCCGGCGGGAAATCCAACAGTGCTTTCAGCACCTTGCCGGACTGATCCAGAAAATAGACATCCAGCGACTGGTGCATGAAAAAGGTGTGTATGCTCTTCGTTGGTAACAGCATCCCCCCTTTCCAGTCATAACGGAACAACAGTCCCCTCATCCTCAGCCACAACGTATCGGCCACCAGCACTTCACATCGGTAGAGTCCGTTCGTGATGGTGACTTTCTTTATTGGCCGCCTCACAACAGACCACTCTGCCCGAAAGAGGCCAGCACCGGTGCAAAGAGAATGGCCATCATCGGTACGAGGATGAAAAAGAAGATAGGGAACAGAATCTTAATCCCCATCTTCTGTATTTCACGATCAATTTCATGGCGGCGGTGTGTTCTTAAGGCAAAGGAAAACTGGCGCAAGGCATGAACAACATCCATGCCAGCCCCATAGCGGTTGGCCTGTGAAATAATGGTGATCAATCCATCCAGCATGGGATGGTTGATCCGTGTGCCCATTTTGTGCAACGCTTCGGTAAACCCTTCCCGTTGCCCCTGCTTGAGCATGGCTTCCATATCCTCACCCAAAGGCCCGCCCACCGCCTTGGCCGCCTTTTCCATGCCGCCATAAAGAGACGAGCCTGTCTCAAGCATCAAGGCCAGTACATCTGTAAAGGGCAACAGGTCTTCACCTATCTGCCTGCGTCTGGTTCGCCATTTGCGATGAATGATCATTTTGGGATACATGAAACCGTAAAAACTAAACAAAACGGCAATGATGACACCCACACTTCCAGCAATAAGGGCTGTGCCGCCAAACAACAGACCGATCAATCCCCCGGCCAACTGTCTGCTCACAAGCTGTTCCGCCGTGATTCTTTCCCCGGCCTGATCCAGCAGACGGTTCAGCTTCTCTTTCTGCTTATCGTTTCTGACCAGTGCCTGTGCCACGACTTCCAGCTTGCGGGCAAGATTGTCAAACAATGTTTTTGCTTCCTCAACCGGAACAAAGGCTCTGGAAGAAGTGTCAGCCAGAATGACGGCATCCAACACGTAACGCCTGTGGGAAACAATCATGTAGATACCGGTGACAATAAGAAAAACACTCAATCCTGTCAGTAGTCCTGTCAAAAAGAATCCCCCTCCTTTTGTCTTGAATTCGCACAGCCGGGACACTTCGCTATGTCTTTACTTCGTAAAGACAACCCGGCAGAACCGGGACGCTTCGCTATTAAACTCTGATCATGCGGCGAACGAAGAAAAACCCGAAAATCATGAGGACATAGCAGAAAAAGGTCATCAGTTGCACACCGACAAGGTCACTGCCCCCCAGTGTCGGATTGTCCGTAAAAAAGCTGAAAGCTTTCAGTACGGCCGGCACACCAATACCGATCCCCAACAGCAACAAGGCCGTCAGTTGACCCTGTGTCGTCTTGGCCACCATTTCCTCACGTAACAGTCTGCGGTTTCGTGTGTCTTCAGCAAACATTTCCGCCACCTGACTCAAGTCGGCCCCGTTTCTCTGCGCTTCCTCAAAAGAAGCGGAAAGCATTTTCAGGTCTTTCAGTTCTGGCAGTTCATCCGCCAGCTTGCGGAAAGCCTCCACCGGGGGTTGACCCAAATCCTTGACCGTGGCAAAAGCCTTTCTGAAATGAGGACGGATCAGTTCTCCTGTCTTGTCGGAAGCCAAATACTCCAGAAACTGATACATCCCCCCGCCGCCTCTTAAAACATTGACCCCCTGATACAAAGCTTCTTCCAGTTCCTTTTCCATTTTCCGCACTTTTTTCTCATAACGCTCCCGTGACAAGAGAAAGGGGATGACAGCACCAACACCTGCCATCATTGCTCCCCATACAACTCCGCCAACCAGATACCAGCCTCCTGCAAAAAAGAACACGGCATAACCAATGACAGCCAGTACCATCTTCACTCTTTCAGCCGGAATATTAAGCTCCAGCTTCTTTTTCTGACCCAGAATGACTTCCTCTACCCGCCTTTTTCTGTACGTTGTGAGTTCATATAACCCCAGCAACAGAAAAAGAACGGCCAATGCGGTGAATACAAAGATCAAACGGCTTCCTCTCCTTCCCATGACCAGATTGGCTCTTTAGGTTCTTCCTGTTTTCTGAGCAATGGAGATGACCAGTCCACCCCAAACTTGACGGTACGTTCCAACAATTCCTGACTAGGTTCACCCACTTTTTGCAACGAGCCATTCTTAAAAACAAACAGATTGTTGACCTGAACGACACCGTCTTTGACACCTGTAATTTCGGCGATCTGCACCACCCGGCGTTTGCCGTCCACCTGTTCAGCATGAACGCCAATATCTATGGCACTGGCAACACGTTTTAAAATCACATCCGGTGAAAGGACGGGGTTTCCCTCGGAGATCAAGTCGGGCAGACGGTTATTGGCCATACTTTCCACGTTGTCCGCATGGATTGTACTCATGGAGCCGGAGTGGCCGGTCATCATGGCCTGTACCATATCCACCGCCGTTCCGTCCCTGATCTCACCAACAATGATTCTGTCCGGAGCCTGCCGCAGGCTGTTTTTGACCAAATCCCTTACAGTGACTTCACCTTCGCCCTGCATGTTGGCCCCTCTGGCTTCCATTCTTCTGACCCATTTGCCTTTGAGATTCAATTCAGCAGGGTCTTCAATGACGACAATGGACTCCATCTCACCCCAAAATTCGGACAGACAGTTGAGCAGTGTGGTTTTACCTGACGATGTCCCGCCGCTGACAATGATGTTGGCCCGTCCACGGGTCATTTTGGCCAGAAAATCAGCGGCCTCCCATGTGAGAGAGCCGCTTTTGATCAGATCATATATGGTGAGCGAACGCTTGAATTTGCGGATGGTCACCTGTGTACCGTCCACTGCAATGGGCGGAATGACCGCATTGAGACGGCTTCCATCAGGCAGTCTGGCATCCACTCTGGGTTCAGACTCGTCCAGACGCTTGCCCACCGGAGCAATAATCTTTTCCAGTGTGTTTCTCAAGTGCTGGTCATCACGGAATCTGGCTTCCGTCTTAATCCGTTCCCCGTCTTTTTCTATCACGATTTTGTCATAGCCATAAATCCATATCTCTGTCACGGACGGGTCATTTAAAAACTCCTGTATGGGACCGAAGCCGGTCACATCCTGTATCAATTCCTCAATGAACTGTTCCCTCACCCTGAAGTCCAGCTTCAACCCCCGGCGGGAGATGGCATCAAGAATTTGCATATAAACCTCTTCACGTGTGGCGTTTTCCTTGATGGTTTTTTCCATCTCCGCCAGTATGGCATAACGTGTTTCGTTAAGCTCCTGCTCACTGATCATGCGGAAAACCTCCCGAACAGACGGCTGAAAAAGCCCTGTTTCTTCTGCTCATGCTCAGCAGGCAGATAGTCCTTGATGATGTTATAGGCAATTCTTTCAATCTCCTGAGCGGCCGGAGATTTTTCGTTTAATGCCAATGGTTTCCCTTCGCTCAGTGCTTCCAGAACAAGCGGGTCTTCCGGCACTTCTCCCACCACAGGGATACCGATATACCGCTTCACTTCCTGTATGGATAGAGGCGGTCTGCCTTTGCGTGGAATCTTGTTGATAATCAGCCCCGCTTTGCTGAAATTGATGTTATGTTCTTCCAAGGAGCGTTTTGCTCTTGTCATGTCCCTCACGGCTGGTGTATCCGGTGTTGTGATGAACAGGGGGTGTGTCGCCCTTGACATGGCCAGCAGGGAGGATTTGCGGAGTGAATAGCCCATGTCCACCACGACAATATCAAAAATCTTGCTCATGCCATCTATCACTCTGGTTGCCTGTTGCTGATCAAGCATAAATTCCATTTCCGGTCTTTCCGGCCCTGCCAGTATGGCCACTTTGGACGGGCCATGGAACGTGAACAGGTTTTTGACGTACTCAAAGTCAAAATTGTCTTCCTTTGGCCAGTCAATGACGCTTCCTCTGGGTACAAGCTGAAGGCTGGCCGCCACATCACCAAAGTCAACGTCAAAGTCAGCCAGTCCCACGTTAAAAGCGTTCTGTTCACCCAGATATTTGGCAGACACCTTGCGTAAGGCAACAGCAAGGTTCAGGCTTGTGGTGGTTTTTCCCACACCGCCTTTGGGTGAATAGACGGTAATAATCATCTTCGGGCGTGGGGGCTGAAAGCCATATCCGCCATAAAACTGCTGTGATCCCGTCTGAATCATCTGTTGCCCGTGTGGGTGCTGTCCCTGTGCTGGCTGTTCACCAAAAACGCCTTGTTGCTGTCCATACTGTTGATTGAAGGGGCTGGGCTGGGACGGCTGAGACCACGGCCCATGCTGTGGTTGCTGTGGTGATTGTTGCTGTAGAAACGTAAATGGCTGTTGCCCGGTTTGTGCAGGTTCTGTATTCCCTCCACCAAAACCCGGAGTTGCGGTTTGCTCCGGTTCGTTATACTGAAACGCCTGCTGTGGCTCCCACTCAAAAGTGGGTGTTTCAGAAACCTGCTTGTCAACAAACAAAGCAGGCAACTCCTGTTCAATCTCATGAAGCGGTTTAGGTAGCAAAGCCTTGACTCCCCACTGTTTGGCTTTCTGTTCCATGTCAGCGGTAATGTTTTCTGATGTCACAACCACCTTCACGTTTGGCATTTCCTGCTTCATACGTTGACAAAATTCTTCAATACCCTGCACTTTTTCGTCAATAACCACCAGATACGGATTGATTTCTTTCGCTTTTTCCAATGCATAGGAAACAGAAGGAGTCAACAGACCAATGTTGACTCCTTCCACCTTCACCAGCGATCTGGCGGCATTTTGTGCATCGTTCTGATTGGTTTCAATGACAATCACCTGTTTTTGCATTAAGCATCACCCTCCATATGTTCTTCCACATCCTCTTCTTCCACATTACTAACAGAGTCAAATTGATCGTCCAAATCCACATCCTGCCCGGCGCTGTACGGCACTAAAGTAATCTGTACCTGATTCATCACCGGCAGGATGGTCTGTATCTGATCATGCGTTAGTGCCAATATGATTCCTTGCGGATCATCTGGATTGGCAATCCCAAGTACCAATACACGTTCAGCCAACAGAACGCTTTCGACAGCCTCATCCGTTTCAAAAACAGTGTACAGGTCAACGGTGTTGCCCGGTTGAACACGTCTCAAAAGCGGATTCTGGCTTGGCAGGGCAAAAGCCCTTAACTCGGCATCACCAAAACTGGTGAGCAGGGAAGCAAAGTCATTTTGCCCTTCTACACTGAGATGGTCCCTTTGCACCTGACTTCCAGCAACAATCATGGTGCGGGTGAAACGGTCAACCACCTGTTCAAGCGACTGTGCCGCCTGTGGAGCCACGCTGTTGGCCGGAAGGTACACCACCATAACATCTTCCGGCGTGATCTGGGTGTATGCCGGAATGTCCGTTTTGGCCACCACTACCGGCGTATCTCCGGTTGCCTTGCTGACGGTTGTGGAAGCTACTACACCCGCAATAACGGCAAGTACAATTCCAACAAGAATAAATCCTATTCCCTTGATTCTCAATGCATTCGTCTCCTTTCTTTTTGTTACAGATCAAGTGAATCCATAATTTTTTTCAGTTGGTCACTGCTGTTGAAGCCTTCCATCACATAATGAAGCTCACCCCCTATGTAATATTCCAGTTTTGGTTTGGCCATTTGTCCACCGAAGAAATTTCCTGTTTTCGTAACATCAACGGCGTAAATTGGGATGTCTCTATAGACATCTCGAAAATTTTGCAACTCCTGTCCCATCAACTGACAGACCTGACATTCCGGCGAATAATAGATAACCCCAAAAGTGTCTCCTTTTGCTATTTTCTGTTCCAGTTGTTTGGCCGAAATATCGGGGACAGAAGGAAAACCCTGATTTACAATCAAATGCTGAGCAACCAATCCTGCCCCTATGCCAACCAAAAAGATCAAACCAAGAGTTATACCGAATTTTATCTTCCCAATATCATCTACCCCTTCCTGCTCCCATTGTTTTGATCGAAAAAGGGCAACGGAACATATCCGTTACCCTTTTTTCATCATTTAGTCAAATGAATCAAAGTATCCAAACGCCCAGCAATGCGCACGGTCACTTCTTTTGTATGTGTGCGTCCATCACTGGTTTTAAACTCGAAAACAAAGGTATATTCACCTTCCTCCAAACCTGCAAATTGTGGATCATATAACACGGAAGACCAAATTTCCCCTTGTTTAACAAGTTCAATACGATTTTCTCCTACATTAAACGGAGAAAGAACAGTAATGGATTCAGTTCTCCTGCTACCCTTTGCTTCCAGAAGGAACGGTTCTCCAGCAAAGAATGTTGCGCTTAACAGTCCAAGACGGCTTCTGCGTTCTTCCCATGACGGCACATGTTTGACTGAAGCTTCAAAAATATGTTGAACGAAGATATTCACCGTTTTCTTGTCTTTTGCTCCGTCCGGATCAGTAACAGTAAGAGTGACCTGCCACATTCCGTCTCTATCAAATATGAATGTAGGATTAGTGTCACTGCCCATGTTGATGACCCGACCATTAGGATCAATAGCTATCCATTCAAAGCTTAATGTTTCAAACGGATCGTCAGGATCTCGTGAAGTATTGATAAACTGCACTTCATCATCTTCACGTGGATTAAGCGGTGTCCAAGTAAAACCTGCTACAGGCGCAAGGTTTTGTACTTGAAGGCTTCTTGTTACACTGTGGCTGGCTCCAAACGGATCAGTAACAGTCAATCTGATCTGCCATGTGCCTTTAATATTAAACACTTGTACTGGATTGGCCACAGTGGAAAATTGTGTCCATGTACTGCTACCCGGTGCTTGGAACTCCCAACGGTAGGTCAGCTTGTCACCATCTGGGTCTGTTGAGCGGTTCGTAAACGTTACTTCCGTGTCGTGATAGATCGTGTTTGGAGAAAAAGTAAAATCAGCTACTGGGTTTCGATTTTGTACCGTCAACGATTGCGTACGGCTATGACTTGCTCCAAATGGATCAGTAACGGTTAACCTGATCTGCCACGTTCCTTGCTGGTTAAATACACGAGATGGATTGGCCGCAGTGGAAAACTGTGTCCATGTACTGCTACC
>NZ_BMKZ01000057.1 GCF_014644735.1 Caldalkalibacillus thermarum
GTTTCCGTTGCCAGCGAATCAGCTTTTGCTCATACCTTCGCAAATACTTGGGATTGGGAATGACTTCCCCTGTGGAAAG
Source organism: Caldalkalibacillus thermarum (assembly GCF_014644735.1). Taxonomy (NCBI): domain Bacteria; kingdom Bacillati; phylum Bacillota; class Bacilli; order Caryophanales; family Bacillaceae; genus Caldalkalibacillus; species Caldalkalibacillus thermarum. The sequence continues at coordinate 80 of NZ_BMKZ01000057.1, forward strand.
GGTTGCAAAATCTTTGACACCGAGATCAACGCCTACCTTGCTGTCACAAGGAGTCAACGGTTGAATCTCTGTTTCCACCAGCACCGACAGCACCGACACAAAGTATTTGCCCGATGGATTTTTCCGAATGGTGGCGGAAAGGATACGCCCTTCCACTTCACGGGACTTGGCCAATTTAACCCAATCCAGTTTAGGCAGACGAATCCGGTTGCCTTGGATGGCAATGGAGCCGTTGTTGTTTTTAGAGGTATAGGATTGTACCGGGTTTTTACGGCTTTTAAAACGGGGGTAGCCTTTTTTCTCCCGGAAGAACCGTTTGAATGCGTCATCCAAGTGTCGCAACTCTGTTTGCAAGGCTGTGGCATCCGGTTCTTTCAGCCACTCTCGTTCTTTCTTGAGTTGAGTTAGCAACGCTGAACAGGCATNCCCTCCTAACCTTAATCTTATCACTTCCAGTTCATATAGGGAATATATGTTTGTGCCTGATTCATCCCCCACTTACACTTCGTTTAGAAGTGGGGGTCTTCTCGGATAATTTATGATAAAAAAAGCAGTCCTGACATTGTGAGGTGAACCCCGTGTTTATACGCACGGAAAGTTTCCAGCAATTTATCCGTTACTACCCAGTGGTGACCGCTTTAATAGCCATTAATACCGTGCTATTCGTCTTGATCCGCTTCCCAGGTATCGGCGACATGATCCGCTATTACGGAGTGGGACAAAACCTGGCCATTGCCATGGGGGAATATTGGCGCCTGGTCACTCCCATTTTTCTGCATTATCGTTTAATGCATTTTTTGTTTAACAGCTTTGCCCTGATTATTTTCGCCCCCGCCATGGAACGGCTGCTTGGCCGCTGGAAATTTATCGGCTTATACCTGGCGACGGGGGTAGCGGGCAACGTAGGCACTTTTTTATTCGGTCCAGACTATTACGCCCACTTGGGAGCTTCTGGTGCTTTATACGGTCTGTTAGGTTTGTACCTGTACATGGTGCTGTTCCGCAAAGACCTGATAGATCCCGCCTCCAGTCAAATCGTCACCACCATACTGGTTATAGGTTTGTTTTACACGATTGTCATGCCTGGTGTCAACTTGTATGCCCACCTGTTTGGATTTTTAAGCGGCCTGGCCTTTGGACCGCTTGTGTTCAAGGGGCAAATGAAATATTTTACTGTGCTAAATGACCCGGCTCCTTCCCCTGTTGGTGCCCCCCCTCAGATCCGCTTTGACCCCCGGCGCTGGCAAAAAAGCCATAAACGGAGGCAAATTCTGAAGTATGTGTTGATTGGTTTCGTGGTGTTCCTGATCGTACTCGGTATGCTAAACAGCTTGCGCTAGCCCGTCCCGGAACAAGAGCCCGTCTTTGACAAGGCGGGCTCTGCGCTTATATTACAGTTTCCCCTAATCCCCCCATCGCTTAACAAATGTCTTGAAAAAATAAAATTTTTTACCGAAACCTCTTGCCAAAATCCACGATCAGCACTATAATGTCCACTATATATAGACAATTGTTCTCTTTGCATAAACACATGGGAGTGGTAGAGAAATGAAGAACGTTGTTTCGGTTGGATTACTAGGGTTAGGGACTGTCGGTTGCGGTGTGGCCCGCATTATTAAAGACCATCAGGAAGAGCTTCAACATCAAACAGGCTGTGCCATTCACATCAAGAAAGCGCTGGTGCAACATTTGGAAAAAGAGCGGGATGTTCAGTTAGACCCGTCTCAGTTAACCCTCCACGCCGAGGAAGTCCTCTTTGATCCGGAGATTGATGTGATCGTGGAAGTCATGGGAGGGATCGAACAGACCAGGCAATATGTGCTTGACGCCTTGCGTCACAAAAAGCATGTGGTCACCGCCAATAAGGACTTGATTGCCCTGCACGGGGCAGAACTTTTACAAGCTGCCCAAAACAATGGTTGTGACTTGTATTATGAAGCCAGCGTGGCCGGAGGCATTCCCATAATTCGCAGTTTGGTCGAGGGCCTGGCCTCTGACCGCATTGTCAAAATCATGGGGATTGTCAACGGCACAACCAATTATATCCTGACCAAAATGAGTAAAGAAGGTGCAACCTATGAAGATGCCCTCCGTGAAGCACAAGAACTGGGTTATGCAGAAGCCGATCCTTCTGCTGATGTGGAAGGTTGGGACGCTGCCCGAAAAATGGCCATCTTAAGCACACTCGGCTTTTTAACCAATGTGGAGCTGGATGATGTGTCCGTACAAGGGATCTCCCAGGTGACGGCCGAAGATATCGCTTACTGTTCCAAATTAGGCTACACGATGAAATTGATCGGTATTGCCCAGCGGGATGAGGGGCGCATTGAGGTCAGTGTCCAGCCTGCCCTGTTACCCCATGATCATCCCCTGGCTGCAGTGAGCAATGAATATAATGCAGTTTACGTATATGGTGAGAGCGTGGGTGAGACCATGTTTTACGGTCCGGGTGCTGGTCAGCTGCCGACCGCCACAGCCGTCGTCTCCGATTTAGTGACTGTTGTTAAACACATGCGCTTGGGGGTCAGCGGGCGCAGCATGGTGGCTCCCCTGTATGACAAACAGCTCAAAAAAGATGAGGAAATTTTCTCCAAATACTTCTTGCGCCTGCATCTGAAAGATAAAACCGGTGCCTTTGCCAGAATCACCTCCCTGTTTTCTGAGCACGGCGTCAGCCTGGAGCGGATCCTGCAACTTCCCCTTAAGGAAGCAGGGTTGGCGGAAGTGGTGGTCATGACCCATCAAACGAACAAAAAAGCCTTTGATGATGTGTGCCGGGCATTGGCCAAGATGGATGTGATTCAAGCCATCAAGAGCCGCTACCGTGTGGAAGGAGAGTGATAAGGATGAACTGGAAAGGACTATTAGACCATTATGCTCCTTACTTACCCGTCACTGACAAAACCCCCCGTTTGTCACTCAATGAGGGCAATACGCCCCTGATCCGTTTAGAAACACTGTCAGAGCGCTGGAATGTGGATCTGTACGTGAAACTGGAAGGAGCCAATCCCACTGGGTCGTTCAAAGACAGAGGCATGGTACTGGCAGTAGCCAAGGCCAAAGAAGAAGGGAGCGAAGCCATTATTTGCGCTTCCACTGGTAATACCTCTGCTTCAGCAGCTGCTTATGCTGCCCGGGCCAAATTGCGCTGCGTCATTGTCATTCCACAAGGAAAAATCGCACTGGGCAAGCTGGCTCAGGCCGTCATGTACGGTGCTGAGATTTATGCTATTGAGGGCAATTTTGATCAGGCGCTGGCCATGGTGCGGGAGATTGCGGAACAAGAACCGCTTACGCTGGTCAACTCAGTGAATCCCTACCGGATAGAAGGGCAGAAAACAGCTGCCTTCGAAATCTGCGATACGCTGGGGCAAGCGCCGGACATTTTGGCTATCCCGGTGGGCAATGCTGGCAATATCAGCGCCTACTGGAAAGGGTTTAAGGAATATCACCGCCACCATCACACGGGACTGCCCGAAATGCGAGGGTTTGAAGCAGAGGGGGCCGCAGCGATTGTTAAAAACCGGGTCATTGAATATCCTGAAACCATTGCCACTGCCATCCGTATTGGCAACCCGGCCAGCTGGAAAACTGCGGTGGCAGCGGCCCAAGAATCGGGCGGTCAAATTGACATGGTAAGCGATGCAGAGATTCTGGAGGCTTACCGTCTTTTGGCACAGGAAGAAGGTTTGTTTGCCGAACCGGCATCTTGTGCTTCTTTAGCCGGGGTCAAAAAACAGCTTGAAACAGGACAAATTAAGGAAGGCAGCCGCATTGTCTGTGTGTTGACCGGCAACGGCCTGAAAGATCCCAACACGGCCATGGAAGTCGTTCAAATTCAACCCGCTGTCATCCCCAATGACAAACAGGCCCTGTTAAACGAGCTTAAGGAAGGTGTCCGTTGAATGGGTGAAGCTTCCTTTATGATCCGTGTCCCTGGGAGCACCGCCAATTTGGGGCCAGGCTTTGACTCCATCGGCCTGGCTGTCAACCGCTACTTGGAGCTGATCGTCACCCCCGGCAATAAGTGGTCGTTTACAGGCCAAGGAGAGTTACAGGATCTGCCGCCCCTTGAGGACAACCTGATCTACCAGGTGGCTCAAAAAGTAGCTAGGCAGCATGGACACTTGCTCCCTCCCTGCCACGTGGCCATGCGGAGCACCATCCCTTTAGCCAAGGGGCTGGGGAGCAGCGCTGCTGCCATTGTGGCTGCCATTGAACTGGCCAACCAAGTCCTGGAGATCGGTTTAACCCAGCAGCAGAAATTACGCTTAGCCGCCCTCATCGAAGGACATCCGGATAATGTTTCCGCTTCCCTGTTTGGAGGTCTGGTCATTGGCAGCCATTGTCAAGAGTGGACCGATGTAGTCAGATGCGAAGCTCCTTCAGTGGAGATGGTGCTTATGGTTCCCAACCATCAATTGTTAACTAAGCAAGCCCGGAATATCCTTCCAGAGGATCTGCCCTTCAATGAAGCTGTCAAAGCGAGCAGCATCAGCAATGTTCTTGTGGCAGCTCTGCTCAGCAACGACTGGCAGACAGCAGGAAAAATGATGAGACGGGACCTCTTCCATCATCCTTATCGCACCCGGTTAATTCCGGAACTTGCATCCATATTGCAGTCTCAGGATCGCTTTCCAGCTTACGGGGCAGCATTAAGCGGTGCTGGACCGTCCATTATCTGGTTTTGCCCAATGGGTGAAAGCCATCATCTCGCCCAGTTGTTAGCTGAACAATACCCCCATTACAGCTTTGAACAGCTTAAACCTGATCCCCATGGGGTTGTCGTCAATAAAGCCAGTATCTGTTCTTTCTAGATATAACAAACCACAATAAATTAGGCCGTTATGACTAATTTATTGTGGTTTTTTACAGAAGATGTACAATCAACATATCCTTGAAAAGCTAAGACCCAATTATTTGCATCTGTGTTAAGATACAAATAAAGGCACTCGAATGGATGGGGGGAGTCTGATTGGAACATGAAACGTCTCCACAACCGGAAGCCAAATCAAAAGGCTCAGCCTGGGAAGTGTTATCCGTTTCCACCAAACTGGGCTTAACGTCTTTTGGCGGTCCTGTTGCCCATCTGGGTTTCTTTCGGGAGGAATACATCAAGCGGCGCCAGTGGCTGGATGACCGTACATATGCCGATCTGGTCGCCCTGTGCCAATTTTTGCCGGGCCCGGCCAGCAGCCAAGTGGGCATTGGCATCGGCCTGATCCGGGCTGGATTTTGGGGTGCTTTGGCGGCATGGATTGGCTTCACCTTGCCATCGGTTATCTTGATGGCTTTATTTGCTTTCGTGTTACAAGGTTTAGACCTGACCTCAGCCGGGTGGATTCATGGGTTGAAAATTGCCGCCTTAGCCATTGTCGCCCATGCCCTTTTAGGCATGGGCAGAAGCCTGGCTCCAGACCGGCAGAGAGCCTCGATTGCCATATTGGCGGCCATCGTCATTTTACTGTGGCCATTAGCGCTAAACCAAATCGTGGTCATTCTGGCCGGCGGCGTCATTGGCCTGTTGCTGTTCAAATCTAAGGAGGTAACCAAAGCCGAGGGGCTGAATATTTCTATCAGGGGCCGTTGGGCCATCATGAGCTTGGGCTTATTTTTTGGCCTTCTGCTCTTGTTGCCCTTGTTGCGCCACTTGTTTCCTGTCCAGTGGCTGGCCATGGCAGACACTTTTTACCGGGTCGGGTCACTGGTCTTTGGCGGGGGCCATGTTGTCCTGCCTTTGTTGGAGCGGGAAGTAGTGGCTCTAGGCTGGGTGAGTCAGGAAGCGTTTCTGGCCGGTTACGGTGCCGCTCAGGCCATTCCTGGTCCGTTGTTTACCTTTGCCGCCTATATCGGAGCACTCGTGAACGGCTGGAGTGGGGCATTACTGGCCACGGTGGCGATCTTCCTTCCGTCATTCTTCTTGGTGATCGGTGCCCTTCCCTTTTGGGATCTCTTGCGCCGCCATCCCAAAATTCAAGGGGCCCTGAATGGCATTAATGCCGCTGTTGTTGGCATCTTATTGGCTGCTTTGTATCATCCCCTGTGGACCAACACGGTTACTTCAGTGGCTGACTTTGCTCTGACTTTAATCTCCTTTGGCTTGATTGTCTTTTGGAAAGCCCCTCCTTGGCTGGTTGTCATTTTAGGCGGCATCGGGGGCAGTGTGATCGCTGTGTTTACAGCATAAAGCCTTAGAGACAAGCAGAAAAACTAACACACACAAAGGAGTGCAGTGCTCATGAAATATCGCCGGTTAGGCAGAAGCGGTTTGTTCGTTTCCGAATTATGCCTGGGAACAATGACTTTTGGCCGTGAGACGGATAAAGAGACAGCCATCCGGATGATTCATCAGTTCCTTGATGCCGGGGGAAACTTCATTGATACGGCTGACGTTTATGCTGAAGGGCGTTCCGAGGAAATTGTCGGCCAGGCGATCAAGGGCCGCCGCTCAGAAGTGATTGTGGCCACGAAGGTGCGCATGAAAGTAGGCCCTCATCCTAACGACGCCGGCTATGCACGCAAACGGATCATGGACGGCGTTGAGCAAAGCTTGCGCCGCTTAGGGACTGACTACATTGATCTGTACCAGCTGCATGTGTGGGACCATCTGACACCCATTGAGGAAACCCTGCGCACCCTGGATGACCTGGTCTCATCCGGAAAAGTCCGTTATATCGGCTGCTCCAATTTTTTGGCCTGGCAGCTGATGAAAGCACTGGCCTACAGCGATTTCAACAACTATGTGCGCTTTATCTCCATTCAGCCCCAGTACAGTCTGGTCAATCGGGAGATGGACCGTGAAGTGCTATCCCTCTGCCTGGAGGAAGAAGTGGGTGTGATCCCCTGGGCGCCTCTGGCCGGCGGCTTCTTAACGGGAAAATATCCCCGGTCAAAGGAAAAGCCGAATTTTGGCCGCTTCAACAATTCCTCAACCGGAGAGTACATGTGGGAGCGTAAAGCAACAGACCGTAACTTTAAGATCCTGGATAAAGTGAAAAGCATTGCCGATGAGCTGGGTAAAACCCCGGCCCAAGTTGCCCTGAACTGGCTGTTGTGCAAAGAAGGTATCACATCCCCTATTTTCGGTGCCCGTACACCGGAGCAATTGGAGGAAAACCTGGGCAGCACCGGCTGGAGATTAAGCGCTGAACACTTTAAAGCCTTGGACGAGGTCAGCAAACTTCCCAGTGAGTATCCCAACCGATTTATTGACAAGTTCCGCCGGGATGTCATTTATGACAATCTTGAGGTGTAAACGTCCAGACCTCCCTGCTGAAAAGGGAGGTCTTGTGACACAACCGTATTTCACTTGGAGGTGTGTGGGATGGATACAAAGTTAATTAAAACAGTTAAAAGCAGAGTATTAATAACAAAAAAGACCGAGACACAACGGCTCCATGCTGGGCCAAAGCCTCGGTCTTTCGTTCTGTTACCTTAACCTGTTCAGCCTACTGCGGTTCTTTTCAAGGAGTGTGTTAGTTTTTCAAGGCTTTTGCAATCTTAGCCAGGCGCTCTCCCAAACGGGAAGCCATGGTCAGATCCCTGTCGTCAGGCTGTGCCGACCCGTCTGGACCTGCCACGGTGGAGGCACCGTAAGGAGAACCGCCAATACCATCAGTGGTCAATTGCTCAGGATTCTCTCCATAAGGAAGACCAACAAAAATCATGCCGAAATGCAACAGAGGAACAAGGGAGGTGATCACGGTCGTTTCCTGTCCGCCATGAATCGAGCCAGAGCTGGTAAAGATGGCCGTGGGCTTTCCTTCCAACGAGCCGTTTAACCACAACTGTCCTGCTGAGTCCAAAAACTGCTTTATTTGAGCTGGCATGGACCCATAGCGGGTGGGAATCCCCCAGATGATGCCATCCGCCCAAACGAGATCGTCATGGGTCGCTTCAGGGATGTCTTGTTGTGCTTTTTGGGCCTGGACATAGGCATCCTGTCCTGACATTGCCTCTTTCACCACATCAAACTCAGGGATGCGCACCAGCTTGACCTCAGTGCCTTCCACTTTTTTGGCACCTTCAGCCACTGCCTGGGCCATTTTAAAAATATGCCCGTAGGCGCTGTAATAAGGGATCAAAATGTTTGCCATTTCGCAGCACTCCTTTGGAAAATTTATTTTTAAGCTTTTAAAAGCTTGTTCCCAGGTCGTAAAAACATGACATGATGGGTTGAAATCACCTTCAAGTTTAGAGTTCCCCATCAAAAACCGTTTCAAACCATAGATATTTAGGTTTCATATAGTTTTAATTCGAGATATTATTCTAAGATAAGGACGCAACGTTTACAATTTCAGGCGCGCACTGTGCCCCAATTTCTTCAGCAGTTCAATAACAACTTCTTTTTCATCTGTGCTTATCCCCTCCATCGCTTCATGCATGGCGCTGGCATGAGCCGGGAAAATACGCTCCACCAGGTCTCGGCCAGCATCGGTTAAAGTGGCATACATGACCCGTCTGTCCCTGGGGCACGGCCTGCGCACCAAGTATCCTTTTTCCTCTAACTTATCGACGACATAAGTGATGCTGCCACTGGCCAGCAGAATTTTTTCACCAATTTGTTGCAAAGGATGATCTCCTTTATGGTAGAGCAACTCCAAAACGCCAAATTCAGTTAAATTTAAACCATGCCTTTTCACATCACGCTGGGCGTGTTCGAGCAACGTTTTGTATGCCCGGGAAAGCACAACAAACAAGTGTAGTGAACGTTCTTTGTTCTTTTGGCCGTTGCCGTTGTCAGAGCTGGACATCGTCGTGGTCCTCCAGTAGGTTCCATCTTTATTATCTCGAGTTAAAGCTATTTTAATTCAGAACAGATACTGCTGTCAAATCACTTCACCCATTTAAAAAGGGGGAACGTCAAAACGTTCACCCCGCATAACCTGTTATGATATCTACCTCAGATCAAGAATGGGCTGCAAAGCGTTCCTTTTCCCGCTGGCGCAGTTCAACCCGGCGGATCTTGCCTGAAGTGGTTTTGGGCAGTGAATCGACAAATTCAATTTTACGAGGATATTTATAGGGAGCGGTGAGTGATTTGACATGCTCCTGCAACCGCTCTACCAGTGTCGGATCTTTGGCCTCTTCGGGATTTTTCAATACGACAAACGCTTTGACCACATGGCCGCGCAGCTCATCCGGGCTGGCGACGACAGCACACTCCCTCACCGCCGGGTGCTTAACCAGCGCATCTTCCACTTCAAAGGGACCGATGGTATACCCAGAGCTAATAATAATGTCGTCGCTGCGCCCTTCAAACCAGAAATAACCGTCTTCATCCTTGCGGGCCTGATCTCCTGTCAGATAGTATTCACCCCGATAAGCTGCCTTGGTCCGTTCAGGATCTTTGTAATATTCCTTAAAGAGAGCGGGCGTATCCCGATGGACCGCAATATCCCCTACTTCTCCTACTCCAACAGGTTCTCCATCCTCATTAATGATTTCCACCCGGTTGCCTGGTGTCGGTTTACCCATGGAACCCGGTTTAATCTCCATTCCTTTCAGCGTACCCACGAGCAAGGTGTTTTCAGTCTGGCCATAACCGTCCCGGACGTCCACATTGAAATAGCGCCTAAAAGTGTCGATCACTTCCCGGTTAAGGGGCTCGCCTGCGGATACAGCACTGCGCAGGTGGGTTAAAGAATAGCGTTCCAGTCCATCCACTTTGGCCATCAGTCGGTATTCAGTCGGTGTGCAACACAAGACATTCACCTGGTATTCTTCCATAATCGATAAGTAACGGGCTGGATCAAACGGACCATGATAAACGACAGCGGTTGCCCCTAAGCCAAGCACCGACAGAAACGGGCTCCACACCCATTTGGCCCAACCCGGCCCTGCTGTGGCCCAGACCACATCATTTTCTTTGATATCCAGCCATTGTTTGGCTGCCACCTGTAAATGGACGTATCCCCAGCCATGAACATGCACAACCCCTTTGGGATTCCCTGTTGTACCCGAGGTGTACGATAAAAAGGCCATATCGTCACGGTGAGTAGGCACCGTTTCAAAGTAATCGCTTTCATTTTCAACCAATGTATCTATAGCCAACCAACTACTTTGGGCTTCACCCACGACGAACTGATATTGCAAGGACGGAAGGGGCTCCTCAATCTTCTCAAACTCTGGCACACAGGCCTGGTAAGCAATGACGGCTTTTGCTTCCCCATGGTTAATACGGTAACTGAGATCTTTGGCCCTTAACATCTCCGAACTCGGAATGACGACTAACCCAGCCTTTAAACAAGCAATGTAGGTAACATATGCTTCCGGTATCCGGGGGAGCATCACCAACACCTTGTCCCCTTTTTGCAAACCCTGTTTGACCAGGGCATTGGCCAGCCGGTTGGCTTGTTTGAGCAGTTCTTGATAGGTGATCTCCCGCTTGTCCCCTTTGTCGTTCAGCCAGCGAATGGCCACTTTCTGAGGGTCTGCTGCGTAAGATTCAAATTCTTGGGTGATGTTGTACTGTTCCGGTGCAAGCAACTGTTCCCGTTTCACGACTTCTCCTCCTTGATGTTGTGATGTTGGGCTTGTCTCTATTATACAAAATAACTGAACTGATTTAAATGTTTTGATTACAACAAAATTTGATACTTTGTGATAATATTTTCCGCAAAATCATGACGGTTGTCTTAGGAAGGGCATAAATCCTTGCTGGCTTATCAAGACGCGGTGTTCACCAAACACTTTCTGGAAGAGGGCGCAGACCTCCGTAAACTTGTCAGGCGTATACCAGTCCTCATAACCCAGTTGCTGATACAAGGACTTGATGCCCAGCTTTTCGGTGCGCTTTCCCTGCGCTCCGTCTCCCCGGAAAAAATCATCCAGGCAAACCCAGTCTGCCACTTCTTTTAACAGCTGGGGAAACTGTTCGGAAAAAGGCAAAAGGGGAGAGACAGCCGCTTGTGCAGGAAGGCCCGCTTGCTTAAGCCTTGCTAGGGTTTTCATTCTGGCAGCTAGAGGAGGGGCCGCTGGAGAGAGGGTTTGGCGTACCTGCTCCAAATCCGTTTCAATGGTGATACTGACACACAGCCGGTCTTTCAATTCCAGCAGAAGATCAATATCTCTTGTGATGAGTGGACTTCTGGTCTGTACAAACAAAAAATCGGGTTTGTCCTTGGCCATCACTTCCAACAAACTCCGGCTTAATTGGGTTTGTACTTCAAGCGGTTGATACGGATCAGTGCTGGAAGACATAAAGATGGTCACCTTCCCCCTCTGCTTGGCGCGCCGCAATTCTTTTTCCAGCATGTGGGGCGCGTTTTCCTTCACATCCACCCACGTCCCCCATTCTTTTTGGTGAAACAATGCCACCGGCAACCGGCGGACATAGCAATAAGTACAGGCAAAAGCACATCCCGCATAGGGATTTAGCGTATGGGTGTAACCGGTTAAATACCCGCTGGCCGGATTTAGCAGCCTTCCCGGTTTGCGATAAGTGATCTGCAGCTTGTTAGATGCCATCTGATCCACCACCTTTTACTCCAGAAAGCGTTGGCGCATCCGTTTATCAGGCAGAAGGCAGGATTGTCTTTGACCAAACCAGGCATACCGGTTGCGGGCAACCCAATCATAAACGGGATCAAGGATAACCTTCGGGACCAGGCTGAACGGGTAAAACAACTGCCAGACACCCCCCAGATCTTTCAACACATACAAAGCAGCCGTTGATTTCAACAAACATTTTCCTTTGCGCAGGTAGACAAAGCTGTCCCAATCATGGGGTGGAAGGCCATAGGCCTTTAGGATAGTTTGGCCAATCTCCGATTGGAGCGGAGCAAAATAAAATTTTTCTTGTTTATCTCTTTTGAGCACAAACTGGACTAACCTGCTGCACATATGGCACAGACTGTCAAACAAAATCAGATATTCAGGCGATCGCTCAGCAGCTTGGTTCCTGTCGTTCACGCCATCCACTCTCCCTAACCAATCCTCCGCCATTAATTATGAATTCGCACTTGGGCTTTGCGGATCATACCCAGTTTTTTAAACGGAGTCTACACACGAACACTAAGTTAAAAACAAAATAACATCCACGTGCAAAATTGGCAATCGTTTAAAATTATGTCCCTTTACTAGTCATCTTAACCTAAATCAAAAAAGCCATAAGACAGACATTGTCCTGCCTTATGACTTATACGGGACAGTTTTATATAATAGATCATTGACAAAAGTCGGCCAAATCAGCTGAAGTTATGGCCATGCAGTTAAGATAATCGGTTCTTCCTCTGTTACCACAATCGTATGCTCAAATTGGGCTACCAGGCTGCCCTGTGGGGCAACTAACGTCCAGCCATCTCCCGCCTCTTCGACAAGTTCATCGCCAGTGGAAATGAAAGGCTCAATGGCAAGGACCATGCCCTTTTCCAAACGTGTCTGTTCAAAGGGGTTTTGAACACTCCCACCACCTACGCTTCGCTTAGAGGTGGGGGATTCTTGGGAACAACAGCCTACCAGCCGTTTATTGACCAAGCGATCCCCGTGTGTCCCACGGTTCAGTTGACTAGGAAGCCAACA
>NZ_BMKZ01000058.1 GCF_014644735.1 Caldalkalibacillus thermarum
CACGGGCTTGGTTAACACCGTTTAAACGGCTCTATCAGGCTTTTGCCTAAACCTCGCCCAGACATTTGACCTGTCACTCAAACGCCCTGTGACCAGGGCGTCTTTGGCATGCCATCGAAATCTGCTGAGCGGGAGATGGGCTGGAATATATAGGTATTTAAGGTGATAATCAAATATTTTGTGATCATTTTAATGTCTATAAGTCATCATGTGGCAAACATTTAAACCAATCCCGCCCATATGTCACGGATTCAGGAAATATGGAAAATTGTAGCGATTTTTATGAGTCACCCATTTTAAAGGCATCCTGTTCTTGCGTTTCGGTTTTTCCGCCGCATAGCCCAACGGCAACAAGCCAACCGGTTTCACATAGGGCGGGATGTTTAACAGCCGCTGCAGCTGTTCTTCATGAAATCCGCCGACCCAACAACCGGATAATCCCAGCGCGATCGCAGTCAGAAGCATGTTTTGAATGGCTGCCGCCGCATCTAGCAGAGCCCATTCCCGACCGGGCTCACCATACCGGGCCGTCGTCCGCTTCAAGTTGGCGCAGGCAACAATGATGACGCCGGCATTTTTTATCCAGTGCTGGTGGTTGGCTCCTTGGGCATAATAACCGGAAAAGGTGAGTTTAATGGCAGGAATTGGTTTCGCATGTGGGTTCATTGCCACTTCCCCTTGTGTACAATTTCGGATATCGGCAGCCGCGGAGGGATCTCCTTTTCCTCTTCGCTGTACCCGGCGGTGATGATGGCCACCGGCTCCATGTACCACGGAAGCTCCAGGCTGTCCCGCAAGCGCCCGGCATCAAATTCCCGAACAGACGCGGTGCACAATCCATGCATGGCAGCCAGCAAACGAAAGTTCTGAATCGCGCCGAATGCATCCTGCATGGCAAACGTCATCCCCGCTTCGCCCAACCTGGCCAAGGCCCGCCTTTTTTCAATACAGACCACAAACAAGAGCGGAGCTTCCGCAATCCAGGGTTGTCCGCCATAACTTCCTTCGGTTAAAAACGGATCCAGCGTAGCATCCACAACCTTTTTGCGCTGTTCCTGCCCTGCCGTTACGATCAATTCCCATGGCTGCGTATTGGCCATGGACGGCCCCAGGGAAAAGGCATAAAACAATTCTTCTTCTATCCTTTCCGGAATCGGACGATCAAGATAGCGGCGGGTATTGACGATACCGTTCATGGCCTCAAGCAGGTAGATGTTTTCCATTCTCGGCAACCTGCATCCCTTCCCCCTTCTCCCAATTTCCCAGACATAACAAGATGCGAATCATCAACGCCGCCAAACAGCTCAGCCAGATCATCCGGAAATCACCGCTCCTGTCGAACAGCAAACCGTAGTAGTATCCGGAAATGGCCGAGGCGATTTGTCCCAAGGTATTCATCAGGCTGATCACAAATCCGGTCATTCGCGCATGGACCACTTCCGTGGCCAAGGTGAGCATGGGGGCCATCGACCAGGAAATGCCCATCCCGATCAAGAGCGCGTTTAGATGTATCCCCAAATCCTGCAGTCCGAACAACCAGACCGTACATAAGGCCAATACGCCGGTTCCGATCACCAGCGTCAACTTTCGCTGCCCCATCCAATCGGAAACTTTGCCTGATACCGGCGCCATGATCACCTGGCTGATCATCGCCAGCGCCATGATCCAGCCTGCCTCCTGTTTCGAATACCCCATTACGGCCGTCAGATAAGTGGGCAACCAGGCCAGATAGGCATAGAGGCCAAAAAAAGCCGAAAAAGGCGATTCCCAATAAGCGAAGCACCCTGGCATTCCGAACCGGTTCGAACCATCGCGCTGCCGCATTGCCCTTCCCTCCCCGGCCATCCGGAATCGGAGGATCGTCCCTCTCCCGGTTCTCCATTTCCGCTTCACTGGGAAGTTTCCAAAATAACAGCAACAAGGGCAGCATAAATAAAGAAAGGGCCAGGAACAGATACCGCCACGGCCAATAGACGGAGAGCAGGGGAAAGATCGTCAGTGTAAGCAGCATCCCCATCCCGGCCGCCCCTTCCATCATGCCGACGCTCAACCCTCTTCTTTCCTTGAGAACAAACTCGGAAATCAGCTTGATCCCCGGTGAGAAAAGAAGGGCTGAAGATGCACCCATGATAAACCGCATAGCCAGCGCCACCAGAAACGATTTTGTCATCACCAAAAGAAGGGAGGACACCATCATCGCGGCCAGTCCTGCCAATACAACCTTTTTTGGCGAATAGCGGTCGGCCAGCACACCGGCCGGAATCTGAAAAAGCGCATATCCTAGCAAGAATGCGGAAACCAGCCCGCCTATCTCCGCGTATCCGACTTGATACACCTCTTTCATTTCCACGAAAAAGGGAACGACGTCCATGCAATGGGAAAAAGCAAAAAAATGAATTGCACTGACAAAGAACACGACAAACCACTGATTGAGATTCATGGATTACCCCTCGATGATGGATGAAAAGCGGTCTTCAATCCCAAATCCCGGAAGGTCCGGAAAATCGATTTCTCCATTGATCTCGAGGTTGCCAAAGGGATGGCCTGTCAAATAACAGGGACCCACCAGCTCGTGCGCATGACCGCCCGGAAGGATCGTGGAAAGGTGCAGACCGGCATAGGTTCCGGCCAGGGTATCCCACGGACTGATCAAGACACATTCAATCCCTGTAATCGATGGCATAGCGGGAGATTTCCCGAATGACCTGAACCGCCGTTTTTACCGTATAGCCCTGGTTGGCATCTACCCTGAGCCTTACCCCGGGTCCAACCGCTTCTCGGATTTTTGCCACCGCTTCAATATCCTTTTTGGGATCGCTGCCGATTTTAATCTTGATGGTATTGAAACCCTGGGAAACTTTTTCCCGCGCTTGCCGCGCCATCGCATCCGGCGTATCATCGCCGAGGACGTAGGCGACGGGAACCGGTTTTCCAGGCTCCCCGCCGAACAAATGGCAAACGGGCAAAGCCAACATTTTCCCCTGCAGATCCCACAACGCGAGGTCAATGGCGGATTTGGCCCCGCTTGCTTGGCCAAGCACGCGATTCATGATCCTGTGAATCTCGCGCAGGAAAAAGATATTTTTTCCCAGAATTGCCGGAGCCAGCTCCCTCTCAACGACAATTTTCATCGTCTCCGCCGTCTCTCCCGTAAAAAACGGCAAGGGAGAAGCCTCGCCAATCCCAGTCAGCCCAGAATCCGTGGTAATTCTGACAATCAGGTGCTCCTGATAGGGAGCCATTTCCCCATAGGTTGTTTTAAAACTGCCGTGAAACGGCGTCCGGATGACCTTTGCCTCCACTCTGGCAATATGCACGGTAAATGTCTCCTTTTTTAAAAAATTGACTCGTACCAGTTTATAAGCAAAAAACGTGCCAACTTCATTTTTTCTGGTCATATATTGGATGACGCTGATCAATTCCCTTATGTTACCCGGCCAATGATACGCAACCAAGTTTTCCATCACTTCATCCGCAATGTAGACTTTTGCCGTACAAAATTCTTTAAGAAAATGATCGACAAGCAGCGGAATGTCCTCTTTTCGTTCCCGCAGGGGAGGAACCCGCAGCGGAAGGACAAACAATCGATAAAAAAGGTCCTGGCGGAATTTCCCTTCCTCCACCATTTTCTTCAAGTCCTTGTTGGTCGCAGCGATGACGCGCACATTAATCGGGATCATCCGCCGCCCGCCGATTCTCATCACCTGCTTTTCCTGCAGGACTCTCAAGAGCAAAGCCTGCAAAGCCGGCGAAGCATCGCCAATCTCGTCAAGGAAAATCGTGCCGTTGTGGGCCAATTCAAATAAACCCGGTTTTCCCCCTTTTTTCGCCCCGGTAAACGCCCCCTCCTCATAGCCGAAAAGTTCGCTTTCCGCCAGCGATTCCGGTAGCCCGGCAAAATTCACCGGAAGAAAGGGCCCATTCCTGCGCGGGGAAAGATCGTGGATGGAATGGGCAAACAGCTCTTTCCCTGTTCCGTTTTCCCCCAAAATTAATACCGTCTGATCCGTTTTGGCAATCTTTTGCAAAATGCGGAGCGTTTCCTGAATCCTGGCACTGTTTCCCACAATATGGGCGACCGAATATCTGGCGGAAAGACCCTTGGCCTGCAGTTCCTTGCGCAAGTCCTGTTCCAACTGTTGTATTTTGGTTACATCCTGAAAAGCGGTCACAACCCCCGCTTTCTCCCGGCCGATTTCGATCGGCGTCTGGTTGACGACCAAGTGTATCCCGTTAATGGTATATGGCCACTTCGAATCCTGAAAAAAATCGGCAATTTGTTCATAGAATACGCGATAGGTTCTGCGATCTTTGGTCACAAGCAGAATCTTAGGCCTTTTCATCCAATTTCCCCCCAATACCTGACCCTAAATCAACCTTATTTATATCATGGTGTAATCATTGGGGGATCATTTCCGCAAGGTAAAAAATTGGTTAAATTCACAAAAAATAAAGGAAGAGAAAGCTTTCTCTTCCCGAGCCGGAAAACAATAGGAAAATTTCTCTTGCCCGTAATCCTAGCTCTTTTTGACAAGGAGATCCTTGGATGACGAAAAGATTCCAGACGCAATTTTGGGCGGCGTCATGTAAGCCTTTTTGGAATGGACCAATCCTCAGCTTGCCAAAGCTTCTGCCGTTTTGAGCGCCACCCTGCCGGGATTGATAACTGGGACGCCCAGGATTTCCGACATCTCTTCCGCAACATTTAAAAAGCCCATGGACATGCAGCCCAGGATTAACGTATCGGCCCGGTCTTCCTCAAGGGCCCTTCGCCCTTCTTCCACAAGTCTTTTCACGGTTTCTTCCTTATTTGCCGCAAGTTCAAGAACGGGGATCTCAATTGCACGGACGGATGCCAGTTTCTTCTCCAGTCCTGCTTTCTCCGCCAGGTGGTATAATGCGTTCACGATACTGCGGGTGACAGTAATAATGGAAAAGCGGAAGCCGCACATGGCCGCAGCATGCATCCCTGTTTCTCCTGGACCGACCACAACCATCCTATTCGTCACTTCCCTGATCGCATCCAGGCCCGGATCCCCGTAACAGCCCAGGATCGCCGCATCATAGCCCTGTTTTTCCATCTCCAGCATTTTGTCCACGGTTTTCGGGATGCTCAGATACTCTTCATACACGGATTCAATCGAAGCCGGTCCCTCGTCGACGTCCACGATATCCACCTGAGTGCCCGGAGAAGCATAGGAACGAAGTATGGACAGGCGGCGTTCCATCTCTTTCTTCCCCGCTTCCGTTCTGCTGACCGGGCCGGGCAATACATATACTATTTTCATCCTGCACACCCTCCTAACATTCTCGTAAATCTCTTTAACCAAGATCTTCATGCAATTTTTGTACCAAGCCAATCTATCTCACATCATAATTGGCATCAAATTTGCTTTACTTTTTCTACAAAAATCATCTTTCTGGAGGAAGGAGCATCAACATGTCTGATATTCTACGCTATCTGCTGGAAAATCAGGCCAAAATGCTACAAAACCTAGAAACGTTGGTCAAGGCCGAATCGTCCTCGAATCGAAAAGATCTGGTCGACCGCTGCGGCGAAATCGTACAGGAGTTTTTTTTTCCAGCATCTTGGGGTCCATGGTGAAATCATTCCTCAGAAAACCGTTGGAAATCATCTGAAATTCACCTTCGGTGAAGAGACAGAACAAATCCAGATTGTGGGACACATCGACACCGTTTGGGAGGAAGGGAGGCTCACCTTCAGGGTGGAAGGAAACCGCGCGTACGGCCCGGGAATATTGGACATGAAAAGTGGCATCATCCAATCGCTTTGGGCATTAAAAGCATTGAAGGAACTTGGCGTACGCCTTGACAAAAAGGTGGTATTTCTCTGCAACACCGATGAAGAGATCGGAAGCGTCACCTCCAGGCCGTTGATTGAGACGGAGGCGCGAAAAAGCAAGGTTGCGCTGATTCCCGAACCGGCTGTCGCCAACAGCGGCGCTTTGAAAACGTCTCGCAAAGGGATTGGCATCTTTCGCTTGAAAGTAAAAGGAATCGCTACTCACGCAGGCAACCATCATGACAAAGGTGTGAGCGCAATCGAGGAACTGGCTCGCCAGATTTTGGCCCTGCATGGCCTTACGGACTACGAGAAAGGGACTACCGTGAACGTCGGAGTCATTCGCGGAGGAACACGCGGCAACAAGGTGGCGGATACGGCGGAAGCGGAGATCGATTTCCGGGTGGCCACACATGCAGAAGCAGAACGCATGGAAAATTATCTTCGCAACTTGCAGCCGAAATTGAAAGGCGCTTTCATAGAGGTTACCGGAGGTATGAATCGTCCGCCGATGGAACGGACCGCCGCGATCGGCCAATTGTTTGAGACCGCTCGTCGGATCGCTGCCTCTCTCAGCTTCAATCTGACCGAAGCTGCCGTGGGGGAGGCAGCGACGGAAACTTCACTGCAGCCTTGGGAATCCCAACTCTGGACGGATTGGGGGGCGTCGGTGACGGGCCGCACGCCGAATACGAGCATGTCCTGATTGATGCGTTGCCGCTCCGTTCTGCTCTGCTTGCCCATTTGCTGACAGAAATATAAGAAAAGCCAAGGTCCAGTTACGGGCCTCGGCTTTTCGAACCGGATATCCATCCTTTTTGAAACTGATAGCACCAGATTCAAAGCGCGCATCTTTCGATTCCCAAAAATCACGAACGCTCATCTTCGTACAACAGGTATCGAATGGCCTTCACCAGCATCGCCGGCACGACCGTGGTGGAATAATGCAACTCCAGCCTTTCCGTGCGTTTGTGCGCATCCTTACCGTATGGACCGATGTTAACGGCCGGCAGGTTCAGGTCGACCATGTCCTGAAACGGAAGTTTGTATAAATTCCCATAGAGCGGCATGTTTTGCCGCAAAGGTTCCAGAACCTGATCGGCATCAACCACGCGGCAATAACAAATGTCGGACAAACCAGGGAAATACCGGACGATTTTTACCGTCTCTCCATGCCGCCGCGCCTCCTCCACGACCTTTTCCATCGCCGAAGCCAGCCTGCGTTCCTTGGGATGGGTGTCGTTCAAATAAACATGCGGGTAATACGGCGGCGCGAGCATGATGAGGTAAAAGGGAACGTCGGCGAGAAAAAATTTGCTCGCTTCATCGGCCAGCTGCACCGATACATCCCGGAGATCCGCGTTCGCAACCCTTCCCTGGTCAATCACGCGCTGCAGCGCTTCCTCAAAGGAAGAGCCGAACCGGTTCCTGCCGCGTTCCACAAGTTCATGGAAAAAGAAGACTTTAGGGCGGAACCGCTTTTGCCGTTCGGCGATGGAACGGGCTGCAGCCTCTACCGCCTCTTTCACTTTTGCCAGCACTTCCCCGGGCGTCTGCCTCATCGTCAGGACGTTGAAGAGAGCGTAGGCGGCATTGGGCGTTTGCACGTTATACTCCTCTTTCAAATCGCTGAGCTTCAGGCAGGTGGGCAACGGAGTCTGCTCACCTTCCCACTGCTCGGCAAATCGGCCGGACAACTCCATCCGGACCACAGCTTCCGCCACCATCCACGCCGCGTTCAGGCCTTCCAGAGGTTCGCCCGCATGGGTCTCCTTCCCCACGGCGTAAACGAGGGGAAGCAATTTCCCCATGGAACCGGTATAGACATACTTGGACTTGTCTCCAGGATACCCGGAGAAGCTGGGCTCGGAACAGATACAGACTTGATACTCCAGACCGTGCTCCTCCTTGATCCGGTTCAGGACGGGAACCGCAGCCAACATCCCTTCGGAATTGCGCTCCTCATCCGGGGTTGCGACGAGCAACAGATTGCCGCAGAACGCCTCATCGGATGCAAATTGGCTTAATACCGCCAACTGAATGGCCAGTCCCGCCTTCATGTCCATGACGCCTCTGCCGAATAGCCAATCTCCCGTCCGCAAATCTTCCCTTACCTCATCCTCCAGGGTATCCATGATCGCCTTAATCTTTTCCGTATAGATTTCCGGCTGAAAGGCGAAGGGGGCATACGGGCCGAAATCGCTCACGCCCACCACATCGAAATGGCTCAGGAGAATCGCTGTTTTCGGCGAGGGTTTCCGTCCCTTTACCAATGCCGTGACAAAGGAGCGGGAGAGGGGATCGTGCGGGAGGGGATGTTTCTGCACGTATTCCGGATGGGCCTGGAAGTATGGCATGCGCTTCAGGATGCCAATCAGGTAATCGGCCATGCGAGCTTCGCCGGCGGTACCGGAGACGCTGGGAACGCCAACCAGTTCCAGGATGAGTTCCCTGATCTTCTCCGGCGTGTTCCAATGAAAACGGTTCATGCCGGATCCCGCCGCATCACAGCCGTCATACAAGGGTGGGGGTGTTTTTTCATGCCGCTTCCTCCATTCCCGGTTTAATGATTGAGCACCTTGGAGAGAAAATCTTTGGCCCGGTCTATTGTTTGTTATTGCGAAATCGGATCCCGTCTGAGAAAGACGGTCATGCAATGGATGGCGCCCCATCCTTTCAGGATTTCGTCCATTTCGGCCTCGATCACCTGAATCCCGGCATCTTCCATTTTGGCTTTTGTATCCGGACAGCCCGCCGGCATGACGACTTTCCCCGGTTCCAGGGCCACGAAGTTGAGGCTCAGCTTCCCCTTAACCTCTTCGATATTGGTGGCCTCCACGATATGGAAACCCTTGTCCAGCAAGGCCTTGACGACATCATAGGAAACTTGCCACGGGAACAGCACCGCCGTCTTCCGGTCGGCAAGATTGATCAAGCCGTCCAGATGGGCATGTCCGTAGGGAATCTCAAAATGGATGATGTCCGTGACACCGATATTGCGCAATTCGGCTTCCACCTGCGCCGCACCGGACCGGTTGGCCCGCGCTCCTGTTCCGATGATGACGGTATGGCGATCCACCCACATCGCACAGGCTCCTTCAAAATAGCCGTCCCCGTTGATGGTTTTAATGATCGGCACACCCAGCCGGGCCAAAGCCTGTGCGGCATACCGCTCTTCCCCGCGGCGGGCGGCGATGGCGGGCCGGCAAACAATCGCACCCTCCGGCGTCATCAATACCAAATCCCTCATGTACAAAGCATTCGGGCGATCCTCGCGCTGCTCCTCCACATAGTGCACCGTGACGCCATGGTCGCGATAGATCTGCGCCAGCGCGTCCTGCTGGGCCCTGGCCCGTTCCGGGTTCATCGGCGCTTTCCAGCGGTATTGCGAATAATTGGACTCTTTGACGAACTCGATCTCTTTTCCGGGCCGCCTCATCAGGACAGCGCGCAACGTGCCCACTTCAGAATCGCAGTACCAATCTCCCCAGATGTCGTTCATCTCCTCGGAAAATGTCTTTTCCGAGGGAAACCAACACTCTCCCTGCACTTGAACCTTCACCATAAACATTCCTCCTGTCGTCATGTTCTCCATCGGATCGCGATGACTCTATGAAACGGAATCATATCCATTCGCATAAGCAAAATATAATACGAAACACCACTATTGTAAATATTGAATCATTTATTTCCATAGAAAAGAGTTAACTATTATACCGTATCTCTACAATTCTATCAATTTAGATTTTTTATCATTTGTCAGAGGTGCTTAACCCAGCCTGCCAAAAAAAGAGAGCTGTCCCTCGGACAGCCCCAGCCGTTTGGATTTACAGATACCCTTCCCGCATCATCTTCAGGACATCGCTCTCCGTCTTCAGAAGGTCCCCGCGGGCGCGTTCACTGATCCGGTTGGCCGCTTCCTGCGCCTCGGCGAGGGCCTGTTTTTCATCCACGGTAAGCAGCACCCGGTTCTCCATAATGACCCGACCGTCAATAATGACCGTTTCCACCTCATGCCCCCTGGCCGCATAGACCAGGTTCGGCACGAGATTGCGTACCGGTTCCAGAATCACGGGGGACAAATTGGGTTCTTGCAGGTTGATGACGATCAGATCCGCCTTTTTGCCCTTCCGCAGCGAGCCAATCTCATGGTCCAGCCCGATCGCCTTCGCCGACTCGATCGTCGCCAGGCGCAACGCCCGCCATGCCGGGAAGACGCGCGGGTCGGCCCGCTTGACCTTATTCAATATGGCCGCAAATTTCATCTCATTGAACATGTTGTTGCAGTTGTTGCCGGGAGCCTGGTCAGAACCCAGGGCAGCCGTTCCCCTCGCCTCCAGAAATTCCAGCACCGGCGGCACCAGTCCGTCGATAATGCCGATGCTGCCGGCGCAATAGATCATGGCCGCCCCTCTTTCGGCCACCAGCCTGGCCTCCCAGGCAGTCGCTTCGGTAAGATGAACGGCCAGCAAACGGGAGTTCAGGAAGCCAAGTTGATCCAGGTACGCAATCGAGCGCTGGTTGTATCGTTTGACCATTTGGTCGATTTCCCGGTCTCCCTGGGCCACATGCATGTGGATCTTGGTATCGTACTTCTCCGCCCAGCGTTTTACTTCGAGCAGGAGCTCAGTGCTCATCATGTCGGGTCCCTGGGGACCGAACAGCACGGTGATGCGGCCATCTTCTCGGCCATGCCATTCCTCGAACAGCCGGATGTTGGCGTTTAGATTTTTCTCCCCGATCGCCGGATCAAAAGGATAGAGTTCTCCCACGGGTATCATGCCGATGTCGCCGGGCAATTCGTTGATCATCTCGCATACTCTTGCCCTTGCCCCGATTCTGGCATAGTGTTCCACGATCCGGGACATAGGCGAATCATAGTCGCAGAAGGTGGTGGTTCCCGCCTTGATTCCCTCGATAATGTTTACCAGCGAACCTTTTACGCTGTCTTCTTCCGTCATATGCTTCATAAACGGCCACAAACCCTTGTGCATCCAGTTGGCCATATCCTGGGCCGTTCCCCTGAACAGGGAGATCCCCGTATGGATGTGGGCGTCAATCAGGCCGGGCATGACGATTTTGCCGGTGGCATCGATCAGCCGGTCGCCCGAATAGGATGCCAGGATTTCGTCCGAAGGTCCCACGTCCGCAATCCGGTTGCCCTTGATGGCCACCGCCCCGTTTTCCAGAAAACCGACGCCCTTTCCTTCCATGGTCAAAAGATAGGCATGAGCGATAATGAGATCCACCTTCACCCTTTGTCTTCCTCCTCAACGATTGAACTCGACGCTGCAGACAAACTCCGTTTTCAGGATAAAAAATGTTCTGCCGGTTTCATAGAATCGAATCCAGGATATTGGGTACATAAAAAGGAGAGCCGCGCCCCTGTGCGGCAACCTCAGCCTGATCCCCGGTGAATTGCCCGATATGAAAGGCAAACCCTTTCATCCTTTCCTCAACGTTTTTCCACAAACAACAGGATCAAGGTCGCGATCGGCCCCAACAAAAGGGATAAAAGGAACCAATTCAGCCCGGAACGATTTTTCCCTTGGGCCAGCCCCGCATTGATCAGGGCCAGCGTTCCCCAATCGACCACATATTGATTCTCTAAAGTCCCTTGCAACAGCCCTGCCCAACGCCTATTCCGCCTCTGTTGCCCACAAAAAATACAAAAAGGCATTCAAGCTTGAATGGATGTTGTGATGTTGTATAGTACTCAACTTTCGCACCTTGAAAAACACGAGAATCCCTTGATTTAACTGGGGAATTTGGTCAAAAAACGCGAAAAACACCCAATCCTTTGGTAAAATGAAGTTGTCTAAACCAACATCTACCAAGGA
>NZ_BMKZ01000059.1 GCF_014644735.1 Caldalkalibacillus thermarum
TCTTTTGCTTTTTAGGGGCCTCTTCATGCCGTTAACAGACGAGCTATTAACGGCATGAAGAGGGATTGGCGAATGTGTGTTTGCCCTCTGAAATTTTACTCATACTACCGCTACAAACTGCATGCCTATTTTACCGCATTTGGGTCATTAATTGCCGTGCAGCTGCTAGGATTACTCTTTTCTCTTAATGGAGTGAGCCAGATCGGAACCTACTTTGATCATATCTATATTCATGTGAATCATTTCTCCGCCAATCTCATTATTATCTTCAGCTTGATGTGGGTATTTATTATTGCTGTGACGGTCACCACCCGACCTTACCGGGACGCCGATTTTGTGTTTGTCGCCAACCGGATGAGCAGTCATTTGTCCAATATCCTTTTTCTGCTCACGGCCAGTGTGATTGGGGGCGTCACAGCCATGTTGTGCGGGTTTGTCCTTAAACTGGTGGCTGGGTACATCCTCACTCAGGATCTGGTATTCCAACAGACGCATTCACTGCCTGAACTGCTGCTCGGTATGACCGCCGCCAGTTTGTACATGATTCTCCTCAGCTCAGTTGGCTTCTTGGCCGGTATGCTCTCACAACTGCATAAGGTCGTTAAGTTTGTACTCCCGGCATTAGTGTTAGCCATGTTTTTCATGGATACAGGAAATCCCAAATTACCAATTATGATCATTCTGGCCCAATTTTTCACAAATGAGGATTCATTTGTTATCTTTGTCATCAAAGTAGCGGCCAGTTCAAGCCTGCTGTTTGGCACTGCCCTACTGATTTCCAACCGGCTGGAGGTGAGACAATAATGGGGGTTGTGGTTGTGTGGAGTTTACTGCTGTTAATTGTGATTCTCGTTCTGATGATCATCTTGATACAACGCTTGTTGAAAAGGGGTAACCGCTTCTGGACACTGAACCGTCTCAAATGGTTAAGTGGTGCATACTTGTTGATCTTGCTGCTCGCCCTGGCGCTCTATTATGGATTGCCTATAAAGGAGACCTCTGAGCTGAGGACGATCAGCTACGAGGAAGCAGAACAGCGCAGATTAGATTTTTACCGGGCTGTAGAGCAAGGCAAACTCGCAGAGCTTGAGCAAGATGACTTTCGGGAACAATGGCGGTTCGAAACATATGTTGAACGTCTCTATATTAAGCTGAATAAGGTTTATCCCGAAGAAATAAGTTCAGAACTTATCGTTGAACAAACAGATGACACTGAGGGAGCGATTGAGGTGCGTTACATCATGACACCAACAGTAATCGAGGGGATCGATCTGACTGATCAACTTGACCCTCCTCGCGTTGACTTACAGGGAGAACATTTATTCATCCATTTTCCAGATCATCAAGAGGTGCGGCTGGCTCACTTCAGTAAGGCATTTACGATCAAACAGTTCAGTACTCCGGAATATATGGAGGGAGTGTCTGTCCCAGGAGCCAGTGCCCTGTATATCCGCCTGCCCCAGCATATTGAACTTGAGGCCAGTGACAATCTGCCCATCCGCTGGGTTGGACAGTAGCTCGTTAGCCGGCTGACCCTCGTTGCTCTTGAGTGTTACAGGGGGCGGCACCGCCGCCCCCTTTTCCCTTCACTTCCTGCACAGTCTGAAAATGGAATTGATTTGGTCAACCTGAATCCGTGAGGATTCATCTATTAATCCCTCACCTGCTTTGGTACAATGGGAATAAGTATAATCAGACTCTCCCACCTGGCAGGTGAAAAGGATGCGGTTTATGATTAAAGCCTCTCATGAACGATTAACAGCCCATAGTGGATTGGGATTAAGGTGATAATCAAATATTTTGTGATCATTTTAATGTCTATAAGTCATCATGTGGCAAACATTTAAATCAATCCCGTCCATATGTCACGGATTCAGGATATAAATCTTTAGCGGAGCACCGATGGGCCATATTGAACAAAGCAATAAAGGTTGGTCATAAGACAAGCCGTTCCTATATTAGCAGGAGCTAGCCCAAACACGGGATCTTTTTCTGCCAAAACATATTGACTTTATAACGAAATGTTGTACTATTTAGTTTAAAAAATTTTGAGCTTTTGCACCGAGGTGGCCATGATGAAGTATGCCTTTGCTAAGCGGGTTCGTCATTTGCAATCATCCGCGGTTCGTGAGATTCTAAAAGTAGTCAGCGAGGGAAATGTGATTTCATTTGCCGGTGGTTTGCCCGAAGAAGATTTATTTCCGATGGAAGAAATTAAAGAGGCCTTTGAAAAAGTGTTTTCCTCAGGCAAAAAATCATTACAGTACATTGAAACAGAAGGGTACCGTCCCCTTCGGGAAATATTGATTGAACGCATGAAGAAAAAAGGCATTTCAGGGTACACTGCAGAAGAGGTTTTGCTAACCACGGATCACAACAAGCGATTTATTTATTTTCAAAAGTGTTCTTTAATCCGGGAGATATCGTCTTAACCGAAAACCCTGCATACTTGGCAGCATTGCAAGTGTTTGAATCGTATGAAGCCCATGTTATTGGCGTTGAGTCGGATGAGCACGGTATGCTTCCCGACGACTTGGAGGCAAAAATTAAACGGTACCGTCCAAAATGTATTTATGTGGTGCCAACATTTTCCAATCAAACGGGAAAAGTATGGTCGCCGGAAAGGCGCAAGCTGCTCTTGAAACGAAACTCCCTCAAACATATCATGTGATTATTTTTGAAGATGATCCGTACAGTGATATTCATTTTCACAAGGATGAACAAATATTGGCCGATTGCTGCTCTTGATGAGGGTACCCATGTGTTGTACACGAGCACGTTTTCTAAAACAGCCGCTCCAGCTTAGCGAACAGGTTGGATCGTCGGCCCTCATCAGATAATCTGCATCATGTCACAAGCCAAGCAAGCCAATGACCTTCATTCGAACTCATTGGCACAGCAAGCTTTATACTACTTATGCCGGGGTTTTGATTTGGATGGTCATATTGACAAGCTGATTGACGTGTATTATGCACGGATGACTTGATGCTCAATGAATTAGAGAAAGCAAACCTTCCCGGGCTGTCTTATGTTGTGCCCAAAGGAATGGTATTATTAACAGCTGTGGTTTAAGAGGAAGCTAAAACAAGCAGCTATTTTAGCGCAAGATGAACAGGTCATTGCGGAGGGAATAAGATGTCAACGGGAATGATTGTGTATATTATTGTAATGAGCTGGACACTCCTCGTTGTCGGTGGAATAACTTTTTTAATGTATAAGTATGAAGACTATACATTGATCAGCGGCTTTGCCAACCGGCCCAAAGAAGAGCAAGAACATCTGATCAAAAACGGGTATACACAAGCGGTCAAGCGCTTCCTGTTAACTTCTACACTTATATTATTGGCTACATTTGTCCTAAGTCTGTTCAGGATCCCGTGGGTGATGGAAGTAGGATTTTCGGTTCTCACTTTACATGTCTTAGGCGGCATGGTTTATATTCAGCGCTATGAAGTGGAGCATAAGAAGAAGAGAGGTTATGTGCTGACAGGGAGCATCAGCGCTGTAATATTGATCGGGATAATTGGGTTGCTGGTCTGGTCATTTCAGCCCCATATGGTCAGTATTGACCAGGAAGAACTGCACATCTCAGGGATATATGGTGTCACCATACCTTTGGAAGAAGTTGAACAGGTGGAACGCTTAGATCGTCTGCCGCCCGTTCAAATGAAGACCAATGGTGTTGCTGTGCGCGGGTTGTTGAAGGGAGATTTCCTGATTGAAGGGTATGGTGCTGTGCGTTTGTTTGTCCGTGGTGAACCGTCTCCGGTGTTATATATTGAAACGGAAAAGCGGCGGATCATGCTTAATGGGGATGAGGAACAGCTGGATGAGTGGTACAAGACCTTGCGTGCCCAACTGCAAGTTGGCTAAGAGGAGAGGAAAAATTACAGGTCCCGCCGAAAACGGGTATAGCGTACAGGAATATAAACGTATAAAGCTCCCGGAATATGACCTGGAAATGAGGATAACCTGGGGAGACAAAGACCGTAAAGGACTCAGAAACATAGATATATCTATTTCAATGTCATATTTGGGATTCTGACCGTAAGTATAGTCTGTATTTGCTGTATATGGGCTCGTATTGATCCTTGTTTTTAGAAAAATTTGCAATTACTGGGGATACGATGTTCTCCTAAAGAGCATCTATCCTTTTTTATGATATTGAAAAAACGGTCATGATCATTAGAGTTGATAATGATAATTATTATCATCTAATATCGAAATTGAAGCAATGGTCGGGAGGCATGCAGATGGCATTACCTTGTACTAGCTTACATTACTTGGACGCACAGGAGCTTAAAATAGAAACAGGAGATTCATTGACCTGGCTACTGATGAAGAGCAATATCGGTTTGGCTACGTCAATCAGGAGGGTGTAGGCATCCGCTTGTACGTCAGTCAACAAGAAACATCTGCCTTGCTTGAGAGTGGGACGTTATTTTTGCTTCCGGCAGAAAGCATATGCACCATCTATAATCGTGCAACCCAAAAAGCTCACGTTGTGCTGGTCCGCTTTCAATGGACAGGTGAAGAACCATTACGCAGCTCTCTAGCCGGTCAGTCTGGGCTAAACATTCACCATTTGCGCTTGACCCAGGCTCACAATTGGATGGAGGCCTTCTTAAAGAGTCGCTCATGAGCTGGCTACCAGGATGAGTATTATTTCAGCCGGCTGTTCAAAAAACAAATGGGTCTTTCCCCCACAGAGTATGCAGCCCGTGCCCAAAAAAGGAATGCCAATCTTTCTCCTGTCTTCCATGATGATTTAACTGTGTTAGGGATCAATCCCTTCATCAGTTTATAACGGGGCTGGTCTAAACAGCCTGACAGATACCTGGAACAGATCCGAAACTTGTCCAGATTTTATTTTCACTTCGCCCGTTCCGGAATATATCTATCAACATTTGACAGAGATCGCACCGGGATGACGTACAATATTTTGTGTAAGCATTTGAAAAAATAAAAATAGGCAGGGTATCCTCGGAATTGTCCAGATTCCATAAGAGAAAGGAGTACCCTACCTTATCGTATAAAGTGTAACAAATTCCGGAATAGAAAATCAACTAGATCACTTGTTAAGAGCATTTGTTAAAGAAATACTTGAGCTCATGATGAGAGAGGAGCTTGAAAACTTTTTAAAGGTCGAAAGACCTCATGAACCTAACTGCAAAAATGGTTATTATCAACGTTTGGTGTTAGTATAGTTTCATGGACACATTTTAGTTAAGTCCCAAACAGGATTTCACCACCAACACCATCAATGAGAAGTGGGTCGCCGATATCACCTACATTCATACCCTTAAAGATGGATGGTGTTACTTGGCTTCGTGATGCAGCCTAAACGCGGGCTTATTCTGCACATGGATTTGGGGACACCATATACGAGTGAAGCATTTGAGCAATATGTCAAATCTCAGGGCATCATACAGTCATTCAGCCGAAAGGGATGTCCTTATGACAATGCATGTATAGAAGGGTGGTATAACCGTAAAAGAATCCATAGCCGCCTGGGTTACAGAACACCTCAGGAAGTGGAAGATCTTTTGAAACATTCGGCTTAAAACTTAACTTTTTTGTGTCCAGGATATTGACTCAAATCCACTACAAGCAGTTGAGGAATTGTGGTACAAAAAGCAATAGAACATACGTTTTCTGACAACACAATGTCAAAAGTATATGCTAAAACCAAGGGGGTTGATGAAGATGCCCGTCTGTCAAAACTGTGGAGAAAGATGGACTTGGAATCAAACGTTTAAAAGAATGTTTACGTTGGACGCAAGTATGAGATGTCCGTACTGTGAAAAAAAGCAATATCTTACAACAAAATCAAGAAGAAGGAGCAGTTTATGTGGCTTTGTACCTCCCCTTACACTTCTTCTTCCGATAATATTTGATGCATCATCTTTAACCACGATAATCATTTTGATAGGGAGTTCTTTATTGATGATTGGAATTTGGCCGTTTTTTATTGAATTATCTAATCAAGAGGAACCTCTTTGGTAGTAGTGAAAATGACGAAGCTGATATGCCTGCGAACACCCTTCCAGCCCGTGTTGTCAGGGTAGTAGATGGTGACACATTTGTAGCGAACATCAACGGAAAAGAAGAGAAAGTCCGGTTAATTCTTGTTGATACACCGGAAACGGTTCATTCATCTAAACCAACAGAGCTGTTTGGCCCCGAAGCGTCCGAGTTTGCAAAGGAAATGTTGGAAGGAAAAGAAGTGAGGTTGGAATTGGATGTATCCGAACGGGATCGTTACGGTCGTGTCCTTGTCTACGTCGATAAAGCATCAGAAAATAAAGATAGAGTGACTGATGATCAAACAACAAATACGTTCCATTATAACAAAACAGAATTTGAAACAAAGAAAAATTTTCGGCCAGGTTTTGCGTTTTTTGCAGGTATCGTGGTTGGAGTTTTTATAGTAACCATTAGTCTACTTTATAATGATCATTTGTCATTACAATCATCAGATGCTGTTTCCAGTGAATTTGATTCTGTTCAGGGCTTTACCTACAATGAAGAATTTCCAAACAATATTTCAGTAGAAAACTTAGAAGAGGTTATTCCAATTGAAATAGAAGCCATTGAGACCATTAATCAAGCAAATTATCTATATAGTCATAGGTACGGTTTTGTACCTGATCACATAGCTGAACAAGAGGAAAAAGAAAGTTTATAAGCTATTATTGAAAGTTTTCCCGAAGAATGGCCTGTTGGTCTAATGATTGTTAGAAGTCAATCTTCTAACGCAAACCTATGAGTTGATTATTTTCCCGTAATCAAAACACAAACTGGTTATCTATTTTGCAGATTATTATCTGAGCTTTTTGCAAAATAACATTTTTACCGTCAGGTAACAAAAAGTTTGGCATCAAGTACCATAATTGGTTGTAAAGCGATTGTTCTGAGGTGATTGAGGGTATGCTTTCCCCTCCCCACCATATGCGGGCTTGTCATTTCCAGTATGCTTGACACAATTTACTATGCTACTGCTTCTTTCTGACCTTGCTTGGCTACTATCAGTGCACTTAATAGCAAAACAATCGCATTCAGGCAGATGTGTGTTTTTACTTTTTGTATCCCACGCACATGCAGTCTGTTCGCTGTGAGACAGGTCTTCATGCGAGAGATACACCGCTCGACGGATGTTCTTTCGTTATACAGCGCTTTCCATTGTTGGGTGTCATGGTGTGAACGGCTGTATCGTCTTAAGTCTTCTTCCGGTCGGATTTTGACCACCATGCCATAGATTCGAAGATGAGCAGGCCGCCATACCTAATGGACGATCCACCTTTCGGGGGTTCCTTTTCATTGCGTAAATTTAACGGAAGGTTGTAAAGGTATCAATGCCTTCCAGTAGAGCGACGAGTAAAGCTCTTAAAATCTCTTGGCGGCAGTGACCGGCTGCGCCCCGGGGTGAAGCGATTCTCAACTTTTTAGCATATGGATGTAAGTCCATATGCTAAAAAAGAGAGGCAATCTCTCACGAGATTCTAATTTTTACAGTTGTTCGAAGGAAAACAGGCTTTCTTGGAGAATATACATAGATCCTTTCTTGATTTTTCTTGTTTGGTCACTTGAAATATTCTCCAAGAAGGGGTGAAGTCCTTTATTTGGACCTCAAATCCTTTGTATTTCAATGGCTCTATTTAATTCAAAATGCTCAAATGAATTAGAGGAAATCAAGAATGGACTACATTAATGGGGAACAAGTGGTGCAGAATAAGAACCCTAAGAAAAAATTTGGGAGCACAGTCAAACGCATACGATGCTCCCTGTTTCAGCCGGTTCATGACATGTTTTTTAGCGCATCAGTGATTGGTGTTTCACCTGATATAACGTCAAACCCCCGCTTTAAAGTATTTTCCTCATTCAGTGAAGCGACAATGGTGGCAGCGACATCCTCACGTGGAATCGATCCTCTCTCAAGTTGTTCCCCGACAGAAATTTTTCCTGTTCCCGGTTCATTAAGCAAGCGACCGGGGCGGATAATCGTATAATTGAGCTGGCTAGACATCAGCATTCTATCTGCATAATGCTTTGCTGCAAAGTAATGCTTTATCCCTTCCCTCCATTTCTCCCTAATATGGGCAGAAAGAGCGCTGACCATAATAAACCGTTTGATGTTAGCCTGTTCGGCTGCTTCTATCGTTTTTACGGCTCCGTCAAGATCAACAAGTATTGTTTTATCCGGGCCTGTATGACTACCAGATCCCGCCGTAAAAACAATGGCTTCACATCCCTCTGCTGCTTTCCTTATTTCCTCGACAGTGCCTTCCAAATCGGCCACCACAGTTTCTACTCCTTGTTCTTGAAAAAATTGGGCTTGTTCATCATTTCTGACCATCGCCCGTACTTCATGTTCCCTACTGTTAGATAATAACCGAACGAGGTGCCGGCCAATTTGTCCATTGGCTCCAACAACCAACACTTTCATACCCGTTACTCTCCTATCATTGTAGTTTGATTAGACATTATTCACTTATATATATTTACATGCTTATGGTTTCTTATACCTTATCTCATAAGTGCAGGTATCGTCAAGAATTTTGTGTAAGCCCGTAGGGCACCTCTGGAATCGTGACTATATTTATATATTTAGATCTTCATCATTCTTAATTACTAATGAAAAAGTATCAGAAGGTTCTGTCAAGGGCGAAGTGTATACGAGCCCCTTGACAGGTTTTTCGAACTTTTTAAAATGGCATAAGGATGATGAAGCTTATATCTCATATCGTTCTTTAAACATAGCTTGCAAGCTTCCTCGCTAAATCATATGGATTTGAGAAAAATAATAGTTGACCATACTGCTAGTAAAACAAAGTTTTCGAAGGTATGGTCAAATGAAAGATTTTCAAAAAGAATTAAATGTGTTAAATGTGCTTCAAGAAGCATTGCACATTGAGCAACCTTGGTATGTGAGTTCACATTTATTAGATCGTGAACATGAAATACTGCATATATATCTAGACTTCCCGCGGGGAAGTAAATTTATGTGCTCCCATTGCGGTGCTTACCATCAGCCTGTCCATGATATTGTAGATGAAAATAGAACTTGGAGACACCTGGANTGTAGATGAAAATAGAACTTGGAGACACCTGGATTTTTGGGAATACAAGACATACTTACACGCTCGACTTCCGAGGACGAAGTGTGAGCAATGCGGAAAAACACGTACTGTCCAAGTAGGGTGGTCAAGACCAAAGAATCACTTTACTTGGAAATTTGAATCCTATGTCTTATCACTGATGAAAGAAATGCCTGTAGCTGCTGTTGCCAGAGAAGTTCGAGAACACGATACTCGATTATGGCGTATATTTCACTATTATGTGCATCGTGCGATGCAAGCATTAGATCTGAGTACAGTTAAACGAATGGCCATTGACGAAACGTCTGTCCGTAGAGGGCATGATTATATTACATTATTTGTTGATGTTGACACGAAAAAGGTCTTATTTGCAACTGAAGGCAAAGACTCCAGTGTTTGATCTCAGTTTAAAGAACACCTTAAAGATAAAGGGATACCTGCTTCACAAATTGAAGAATGTTGCTGTGACATGTCCCCCGCTTTTATCAAAGGGATTGAAAGTACTTTTCCGAATGCAAAAATAACTTATGATAAATTTCATGTCATGAAAATGGTCAATGAAGCGGTAGATACGGTTCGTCGTGCAGAACAAAAAGAAGTCGATGACTTAAAAAAGACACGATACATCTGGTTGAAAAACGAACAAAACCTTACGGCTAAACAGCGTGAACAGCTGATCAAACTCAAAGATACAAATCTAAAAACAGCAAGAGCATATAAGATTAAACTTGCCCTTCAGGACTTTTGGACGTATCCGGCAATCTTAGCCGATTTATATTTCAACGATTGGTACAGCTGGGCTATTCGTTCACAACTTGAACCCATCAAAGAGGTCGCTCGTTCCCTTAAGAGACATCAGGATGGCATCCTTCGATGGTTTCAAACGAAAATCACAAATGGCCTTCTTGAACGCATTAACAGTCTCGTTCAAGCATCAAAACGTAAAGCAAGGGGCTATAGAACAACCAAAAACTTCATCAGCATGGTTTATGCAACGGCTAATAAGTTAGATGTGGTCGCTAAGCCCTAAGGGCTGGACTTATTCTTTGTCAGCTTAATAACATCCACCTCTATTCTCGGGATCGCGGTCAAGCGGTTTGGGCTTGAGGGCTCTCCCGAGAATAGAGATACTATGAAAAGTTGACAAGGATAATCTTCTCTACTTCTTGCTAATTCCACAGTAAATAGCGAAGAGCCTATTTTTTGAACAAGATCAAGAAACAACTGTGATAGCAGTGACGTATTCACTTCGTTATTCTTTCTAGATAGTTGTGAAGCGCTGATGGATTGAAGTCCAAGCTCAGCTTGGAAATCCTCGTCAAGCAAACCATCAGAGATATCTCTCAAACTCTTCTTCTCATGCAACTGAGCATGAATCATAAGAAGGAGATACGCTTTCGTTGTCAGCTTCTTCACATATTTGTCTTGCTGAGTTTTTTCAACTCTTTCTTGAAAATTTAACATATTGATGGGTTCTACCCATTTACCAAATGAAGAAAATAGGGTATTCTTGTCCATAACAGAGGTCCTTTACATTGGATTTGGACAGGAAACCACCTGTGCTTTCCATTGTAAAGGATTTTTTGTCCTGCGGACAATATAAATCTGAACAATATGTGTATTGTGAATGTTCAAATTTAATTAATGCAACACTAGTGGTCCAGGATATTGACTCAAATCTATAATGACATTCTCGTATCTGTGTATGGAACGTTACGAAAAGGAGATTATAACCATCATTTTTTACAAAACGCCACATTAGTGGCTGACAACTGCTGGACAAATGGAAGGCTGTACGATACGGGCTGTGGTTATCCAGCGCTTGTTCCTCACCCAACAGAGCGCGTGATCGGAGAGGTGTATGTGGTTGATGAAGCTACTCTCAACCAACTCAACGAACTGGAAGGCTATAATGT
Organism: Caldalkalibacillus thermarum; assembly: GCF_014644735.1. Lineage (NCBI taxonomy): Bacteria > Bacillati > Bacillota > Bacilli > Caryophanales > Bacillaceae > Caldalkalibacillus > Caldalkalibacillus thermarum. The sequence goes on from NZ_BMKZ01000059.1 coordinate 11,015, forward strand.
TGAAGGTGAAGATAATTTGTACGAACGTACGATCCAAAAAGTGTTTGACAATCGCTCGAATAGCTCACATTTGCTTGAAGCATACGTTTATATTTTCACGAATGAAAAGGCTGGCGACCTTCCTCTCATAAAATGTGGCGACTGGATGGAACAAAAATAGGATTTAGGACTTATGTTTTATTAGAACGGCGATGGCTAATATTACAAAGGAATTGGGTCTGAATTCTTTTTTTTGAAAATTCACCCAAATTATATTGACGCTGTATTTGTCATCATGGTAATCTAATTGAGGAACAGAGTTTCACAATAAAAGTTTTGGAGGTGGTATATATTTTTGAGTGGTTTGTCATCATGTTCTTATTCATTTACTCGGTTACGATCAGTCTCATGTACTTGAAAGAAAAAAGAAAATAAGGCTACGATTAATGACTAAGGTTTACATCCAAGATGTAGTGTAAAACATTGAATACAGGGGTATGAGTAAAATTTCAGAGGGCAAACACACATTCGCCAATCCCTCTTCATGCCGTTAATAGCTCGTCTGTTAACGGCATGAAGAGGCCCCTAAAAAGCAAAAGACA
>NZ_BMKZ01000060.1 GCF_014644735.1 Caldalkalibacillus thermarum
CTCCAATCGAGCCTTTCTAAGCCGTATTCCGGGTGTATCTTTTTCGTCTCCATGTACCATATGTACAAGGGGTGTGTGTTCCCGTTTAGTTATCACTTTTCCATAGGACTGAACCACACGCTTGTCCCTGCGGCTATTATGGCTATGAGACTGAAAAGAACCCCTGCACCTGTACGGCTACACAAATCGAACGCTACCGGGCCAAACTGTCCGGTCCCATCATAGACCGCATTGATTTACAAGTTGAGGTACCGCTGTTAAGTTATGATGAAATTGTGGGGGCAGATGTGCCACAAAGTGACCCCTACAGCACCTCCAACATCCGGTGCCGGGTTGAACAAGCGCTGGCCTTCAAACAGGAGCGCACCAACAGTGACAAGCCAAACGGATTGTTGACGGCTCAAGAGGTAAAAGCGACTTGCCAGCTGTCACGGGAAGCGGAGGTGTTTATGCGGGAGGTTTTTGAATACCACCAGTTAAGCATGCGAGGATATCATAAGATTTTAAAGGTGGCCCGCACCATTGCTGATCTAAATGAACATGAATTGATAGTAGAAGAGGATATTGCCGAGGCGGTTGGTTACAGGCTGGGGAAGTGAGGATTTAATGGATGACCAGTAAGTGAGGGACAAACGAAGTGATAGAAGTGATAGTTGTTGGTTCATTACGTGTGGCTGTATCAAGGTTGGTGATCACATTAAGGTGGAAGTTATCAAAAAGTAGACAAGGAAGTCGAACCCAGCACCAAAGCCTTGAAACCCAACCCTTAACCTGAGTGTGCCAAACACTACGTCCGTGTGGAGAAAACTCCGGTACCGTGACGGGTGTGGTGGAATACGGCGTGTTTGTCAACCTGGAACTTGGTGTGGATGCGTTGGTACCGCATATGAAGTTTGAGAAAGTGCGTAAAGGGGAGCAGGTGTTGCTGCGTATCCGTGAGGTGGATGTAAAAAACGAAAAAATTTACGGCAAGATTGCCAGGAAGTTGTAAGGGGCTGGTGGGGATGTTCATTAGCCCCTTTTCCACGAGCCATGACTGGAAAGTGAGATGAAAGCGGGAGCAGACAAGGCCACGGGAGATAGAGATTCCGAAGGAGCATTACCTTTATGCTGTACGCCATCGCCACCATTGGCTGCATTGGTGGCGTGCAGCTAAAAAGCCAGTTTGATCTCTACAACAAGAAGAAAATCAAAAGCATGTGTCACAGTTACAATTTGCTGATGTGTCATGATTTCTTTCAAGGAAACAAGTCTATCCCGATCTACACCCTGGGTAAGTGACAAAGCCGCTGGCACTCGGAAAGGCTGTCCACAAAGGCATTGAAATGCTCATACAGGGATACACCTTGGAAGAAGCGGTTTGCGAAGGATTTATTGAAGCAGACTTCCACCCCGAAGTTAGCTATTCGGAGGTGGAAAGTTTAGTAAAAAAAGCCCCAGTACACGCGGGAATGGGGGAGACAGAAGTCCATTTCCAACTCCCCCTTTCTCCTTCTCCTTCAGCCCCCCAGATACAGGGGTACATTGACTTGGTTGTCGAAAATGAATCTGTTGTATGGTTTGTCGATTGGAAAACCAATTGGCAACCGTTCAACGTTTTCGACAACATGCAGCTTGCCCTGTATGCGTGGGTGTTGATGGAGATGAAGGGGGTGAACTAGATATATGGAAGTCTGTACTTCCTGCGTTTCGGACGAGATAGCGGGCACAATTTCACAAAGGCTGAAGCGGAAGCAGCCCGTCAGTGGGCGTTCGGTTTGGCCACGGAGATCGAAGAAAAGCTTTTTCTTCTGGACGTCGAGCCGGATGCCCGTTACAGGCTGTTTCCAGCCAAACCGTCATCCCATTGCAGCCTTTGTCCGTTTGCAATTGAGTGTTATCGGAGATTTGGATAGACAGTCCTGCCTCCTGGGTACAAAAACAAGAAAAATAAGGATAATATGGGAAAGCGTGAAGAATCCATAGTTAACCGGATGTGATAGAAAAAAGCTTTTTTTCGATCGTGACGGACTCCTACCACTTCTGTTATAATCAAGTCAAAGTGAGGGATCGTATATGGAGGATGTGCTGAATCAAATTCTCGGTGAATTGCATAAAGTAAACAATCAACTTGATGGGCTGGAAAAAGGTCAAAAAGAGTTAAAAGGTGAGATTCAGGGATTAAAAAATGAAGTTCAGGAATTAAAACAGTCACAAAAAGAACTTAAAACCGAAATCCTTAAAAACCGTGAAAGCATAGATAATCTGGCAACAGAAATGAGAAGCCACTTCCGTCATTTGGAAACGAACATAGAACAACACTACAAAGCTTTCGGCGTTGTATCAGAAAAAATAAGAAACATCGAATACAGTGTCGATTTTCTGGGAGAGAAAACCGGTCGGCACGACATGGAAATTAACAATATCCAGAAAAAGTTACAATCGGTTTCCGGGGATTAATCCCCGGTTTTTTGCTTGTTATCGGTAAGATAATATTGTAATATATATACAGAACCTTTGTTTGTTCCGGTGAACCCACAGGGAAGACCGGGTATGCGCATACCGGTGTATGCGCAGTGAGCGGCGAACCGTCACATGTGCCTTTGCACATGATCGGGCGGAGGGCTGAGAAAAGTTGCATCGCCGGAAGGACGGATACCACCAGGCTATGTGGTATGGGCGATGTGACAGCTCCACGCCACCGTCTGTAAAAAAAGGTGTGGAGGGGAGTTTCCCGAAAAATCCGGCGCGGGGTGTGTCGGTGAATCGTTGCACATAAGCAACGAAAAATGTTGATTATAGAAGCAAACCGTACTTTTGTACGGTTTTGATAAAAAAGGTCAAGTGTACCCAATAAAGGGTATTACTTGGCCTTTTTTGTTTTTTGGAATAAAAATACCGCCAGCCCCTAGGTCAACTGGCGGATAAAAAATCCTATAAGCCCCCTAATGAATTTGGACAACTAAGGTGTGATCTATTAAACTATTAACTATAAAATTAGGGGGCTGATGAATATGAAACGCCAAAGACATTCTGTTGAATTTAAAATACAAGTTGTCAAGGAGGCCTTAGAGGCCGGAAATAAGGCTGCTGTGGCCCGTCGGTATGATATTCACCCAAATCTGGTGCATCGTTGGACAAAAGAATATCAAGACGGTAAATTTGGCGATGTAGATGTTACGGCAACCCCAACACTCGATGCAAAAGCATTGTCACAGGAGAATAAGCAACTGAAGAAACTATTAGGTGAAAAAGACCTGGAGATTGCAATTCTCCGTGATCTATTAAAAAAGAAAAACCCTCACTTGCTGAAAAAATTGAAGTAGCTGACAAATGGATTCGTAAAGGATACCCCATCAGAACGGTGCTGAAAATCATAGGCATCGCCCGTTCGACTTATTACTACCGCAAATATTATCGTGTGAAAGAAAAAACAGTGAGTGAGGGACGACCAGCACCGGGGTATTCATATAACCATAAAGGGATAAAAGTNATGTCGGTTGATCATTAACAAAAAGAAAGTTTATCGCCTATGTAAAGAACTTGGCATCTTGCGTCCCAACGCGAGAAGCAAAACAAACCACTGGTGTTAGTATAGTTTCATGGACACATTTTAGTTAAGTCCCTTACAATAAAAATTGGGAGAGGATGTGTCCAATATGAACCGAAAGAAATTCAATGACGACTTTAAAAAAATGATTGTGGATCTCTACCATTCAGGAACTTCTGTTAAAGATCTGTGTGGCGAATATGGCGTATCTGAAGTGACGGTTTACAGATGGATCAAGCAGTTTACTCCAGTGGGTTCTGGAGATGAGTCCATCACCCAGAAAGAGATGGTTGAGATGAAGAAGGAAATGCTCCGTCTCCAACAAGAGAATGAGATCTTAAAAAAGGCTATGGCCATATTCGCCAAAAAGTAAAGGATACTGAGTTAGCAGAATTCATTGACAATCATAAAGCAGATTATCCAGTTCATACCCTGTGTAAAGTGCTGGGTTTCCCCGAAGCACGTACTATCAAAGACTGAATCATAAAGAGTCAAACCGCGAACGTGAGAACCGGGAGATCACCCAAAGAATTAACAGCATTCATCAGGAGAGCAAACAGCGCTATGGCGCTCCCAAAATCCATCATCTGTTGAAGCAGGAAGGATTTCAAGTCAGCCTAAAGAGAGTGCAGCGTTTAATGAAGAAGTCAGGTATTCGTTCCATTGTGAAAAAGAAATACAAACCCTATCGAGCAAGGAAAAGGTGATCTAACGGGACAATCTGCTCAAACAGGATTTTACCACCAACACCATCAATGAGAAGTGGGTCGCTGATATCACCTACATTCATACCCTTAAAGATGGATGGTGTTACTTGGCTTCTGTGATGGATTTACATACCCAAAAAATCGTTGGCTATTCCTTTGCCAAATCGATGACTACTGATCTAGTCATCAAAGCGTTAGCAAATGCTTGTGATACACAACAGCCTAAACGCGGGCTTATTCTGCACACGGATTTGGGGACACAATATACGAGTGAAGCATTTGAGCAATATGTCAAATCTCAGGGAATCATACAGTCATTCAGCCGAAAGGGATGTCCTTATGACAATGCTTGTATAGAAGGGTGGTATAACCGTAAAAGAATCCATAGCCGTCTGGGTTACAGAACACCTCAGGAAGTGGAAGATCTTTTGAAACATTCGGCTTAAAACTTAACTTTTTTGTGTCCAGGATATTGACTCAAATCCATAGAAGAATAACTTGGGATAACAAAAAGCATTAGAAAAATAATATGAGGGGAAGGGCTACTGATAGGCTAACTTCCCCGGACCAACCATTATTGTTGTGGGTAATGCAGTGTTACGACATTTTTTCCTCTATTGAGTACTCAAATATCTCTAAATACTTCTCTGATCTTCTTAACTTATGAGGAAGAGGCGGCCTTTTATCCTTTTCCAATTTCTAATGGTTTTCTCATCAACACCTAAATATTTTGCTGCTTCTTCCAGTGTATGTCCATGATATACCCGAGCTTTTTCAACTTTTGTCCAAGCGTCCTTTCAAGGAGTTTATCGTGGTAGCCAACGTACCAGATGGGTTTCTCCAACGCATTGGCCAACTTTTTAGCATTCATTCATCTATCAATTATTGAGTGAAAGGAGTCTGTCAATGAATATCAATGAACAAGTAGTGCTTATTACTGGAGCAAGTCGTGGTCTAGGTGCGGCCATTGCACGTGCATTTTCCAGGGAGGGTGCCCGTGTCGTAATCAACTATTATCGTAGCGAAAAGTTAGCCAATAAATTAGCAGAAGAGTTAGGTGATCAATCTCTTGCCATCAAGGCTGACATCAGAGATTCAAACCAAGTAACAGCTATGTTTGACCAAGCAAAAAAATATTTCAAACATCCTGTTACGACTATCGTAAACAATGCACTGGTCAACTATGTATTTGATCCCCAAAATCGTAAGACACCTGATACAATTAGCTGGGATGATTATATGCAACAATTAGAAGGGAGCGTTAAAGCAGCCCTAAATACTATTCAGGCCGGATTAACCGATATGAAAAAGATTGGATTTGGAAGGATTATTAACATCGGAACTAATTTAGTCCAAAATCCTGTTGTACCATATCATGATTATACCACCAGCAAAGCAGCGTTGCTTGGTTTCACACGTAATATGGCTAGAGAACTGGGAGCTTATGGCATTACTGTGAATATGGTATCTGGTGGACTATTAAGAACAACTGATGCCAGTTCAGCCACAAGTCAGGAAGTTTTTGATCTGATTGAATCCACAACTCCTTTACGAAAAGTAACGACTCCTGAAGATTTAGCAGATGTGGTATTGTTCTTTGCCTCTCCTTGGGCCAGGGCAGTTACTGGTCAAAACCTGATAGTAGATGGTGGACTTGTGATGAATTAATTCACAAAAGTCTGGGCAGGAAAGCCCACAACGATTAGCTGTGGGAGGAGGTTAACCTTAATAAAAAAATAGTTTTAAAAGAGGGAGGGACGTTAGTACGGCCTTCCCCTATATATCGTTCTTTTGTTATTATTGCCTCTATTATTGTTTGGTTATCGCCTTGCTAGATGGCCACAGATGACGTACAATATTTTGTGTAAGCACTTGAAAAAATAAAAATAGGTAGGGTATCCTCGGAATTGTCCAGATTCCATAAGAGAAAGGAGTACCCTACCTTATGGTATCAAGTGTAACAAATTCCGGAATAGAAAATCAACTAGATAACTTGTTAAGAGCATTTGTTAAAGAAAAACTTGAGCTCATGATGAGAGAGGAGCTTGAAAACTTTTTAAAGGTCGAAAGACCTAATGAACCTAACTGCAAAAATGGCTATTATCAACGTTCATTAGACACACGTTATGGCAAAATTGAAAACCTTATGGTTCCCCGTGATCGACGAGGAATGTTTCATACTCAGCTCTTTGAACCTTACCAACGTCGTGATGGTTGGCTAGAAACAGCCATTATCAAAATGTATCAAAGCGGGATGAGTACCCGTGAAATTGGTAAATTTATTGAAAGAATTTTGGGCTCATCCTATTCCGCAACAACCATCAGTAACATCACGGAAGTGGCCCTTAAAGATATTGAACAATGGCAGCAAAGACCGTTAAAGAAGCGTTACTCCGTTCTCTATTTAGACGGTACTTATATCAAACTTCGCCGGGATACCGTGGCTAATGAAGTGATCTATATCGCCGTTGGTGTTACTGAAGATGGGTATCGTGAAATCCTTGGCTTTTATGTTGGTGGTGCAGAAAATGCACTCGGCTGGCGCGACATGCTTGAAGACTTGTATCAACGTGGGCTTAAAGAAGTGCTACTTGGTGTATTTGACGGTCTGCCCGGATTAGAAGAAGCTTTTAAATCGGTTTATCCAAAGGCCGATGTCCAACATTGTGTCATTCACAAGGTTCGTAACACATTAAACCGGGTGAGAGCTAAAGACCGCAACGAGGTGGTGGAAGATCTTAAAGCGATTTACCATTCATTTACTGTAAAAGAAGCTCAATTTCAGTTCGAACAATTCAAAGATAAATGGCAAAAGCGTTATCCTAGGGAAGTTCAATCTTGGGAGAAAGATTTGCCCACTTTGCTCACCTTCTTAAAGTACCCGTCAGCTATTCGTAGTGTCATTTACACCACCAACTGGATTGAAAGAACCATTAAAGAAATTAAAAAACGTTTAAGACCCATGAACAGTCTTCCAGATGTCAAAGCAGCCGAAAAAATCGTGTACCTTACTGTACAGGATATCAATCACAAATGGTCAGAAAGAAAATGACGTGGATTTGCTAGTGCCTATCAACAATTGCAAGCTATGTTTAAAGAACGCTATGAGATATAAGCTTCATCATCCTAATGCCATTTTAAGAAGGTCGAAGAACCTGTCAAGGGGTTCGTATACACTTCGCCCTTGACAGAACCTTCTGATACTTTTTTCATTAGTAATTAAGGATGATGAAGGTCTAAATATAGTCACGATTCCAGAAGTGCCCTACGGGCTTACACAAAATTCTTGACGGTACCTACTGGTTCCGATGAGCGTATTATTAATAATTTGGTATCTTAACCTTACTATATTTATTATTTTATTTAGAATGATTCATACTACTTTACCTCGTATCTCTGCGTGAACTAGGGGATGCCGAGACATATACAAGTAAAACGCACAGGGAAAACCCCTGGGCACATCATGGAAAGGAGCATGGTTCATGACGAAAAAGATTTTTCTCGCTGGTCCCTTTAAGAGCCTAATGGATCCCAGAAGTGGAGAAATGGACAAGCGATTTCGGAAACAGTACGAGGAACTAATTGAATTTTTCGAATCGAAGGGCTATACGGTACACAATGCGCACAAGCGTGAGAAATGGCGGTAGACGCGTCGGAAAGCATGTTGGAAATTGCTCGTCAGAGACGTTCGCATCCTTTCATTAATTATCGTCTAGTGAAGAATGATCGCCTAGACTTTGTGAAAGACGACTCCGTTGATGGCGCAATGACATGTTATGTGTTCATCAATATCGCATCAGAAGAACAAATTCGGCGAATTATCAAAGAGATATACAGAGTACTCAAACCGGGTGCGAAGTATATCATACTAGATACAAATCCAGATACCACGGGGATCAGCTTTTCGACTTTTCGAAGTGGGGAGTCGGGAAGACAGTATGCATATGGAGAACAAAGGGAAGTGCGGCTACGTCTTCCTGATCATTCTGAGTTGATTCTTTATGATTATCATTGGCCCAAGAAGATGTACATTGAGGCACTGAGAGAAGCGGGATTCAGCATAATTGACGTACTGGAGCCGACGCTCAAAGATATACCGAAACAAGAACTGGAATCCTTTACGGCGGAACACTCATGCTCATGGATGGGGGAAACAGAGTATCCGCCATTTGCTATCTTTGTCGCAAGGAAGTAAATAGTGGCTAAGTGTACCATACGGTGTTCTACAGAGACCGTCTTTATCTCACATGAAAAGGGGGGCAGCAGGTGATTGCTGCAGAATTTGACGTGTTCCTATTTGATCTCGACGGAGTCATTTATCTGGAGAATGAGCTACTTCCGGACGTTAAATTATCCCTTGAACGACTTCGACAAATGGGGAAGATTATACGATTCCTTACCAACGATCCTCGGGCAACACGAGAACAAGTTACGCAACGCTTGCGTCGATTGGGACTGGATGTAAATGAACAGCAAGTATATACATCAGGATGGGCCACAATCCAATACATTCAACGGCGCGGCTATTCATCTGTGTTTGCATTAGGAACGCCGGACTTCCTCTCAGAAATGAGGAGTAATCTACAGCAGGTAAGGATAAACACTGATAATCAACCTCAGGCAGTGGTGATCGGTTATGACGACGATATAACGATGCGGCAAGTGAACAAGGCGGTACAATACATTCAACAGGGTTCTGACTTTATTGCGACAAACGGGGACACCTCGTTCCCCGTTTCTTCTGGCAGAAGTTTGGCCACTGGATCACTTATCCGAGCGGTACAGGCGGCTACGGGACGGCGTCCAGTCGTGATTGGAAAGCCTAGCCCAGTCATGTTTCAAATAGCAACCGAAGATCTACCTGCTAATGCACGCATTGTCATGATTGGAGACTCACCCGAAACCGACATTCTCGGGGCGCATGGAATGGGTTATACGGGAATCCTTATCTCCGAAGCGCCAGTCACTTTCCCTTCCAAATACGATTTTCGTGCTCCGGATGTTACAATTCGCAACTTGTCATCCTTGTTTGATCCTGCAATGACTGTTGTACCGTGGAGCAAACCGCCATTTCCCTGGCCAGAACGCGTAGAACCCGGTGTTGCGGCAGTGGTGTTCAATGAGCAAGGAGATGTTCTTCTGATGAAACGCATTGACAATGGATTATGGGGGATTCCCTCTGGACATGTTGAACCCGGTGAGACCGTCGAAGAAGCCATTAAGCGTGAAGTCATGGAGGAAACAGGTCTGGAAGTAACAGTGGAACGGCTTATCGGTGTCTACTCCCATCCAGCATCACAAGTGTTCAGCTATCCTTCGGGCGACGTAGTTCAGTTTATAACATTGTGTTTCCTCTGTCGTGTGGATGGCGGGAACATACGAGCCGATAGAAAAGAATCCGCAGAAGTCAAGTTCTTTAATCCAGCGGAACTTCCCGCCGATATGCTTCCTATGCATCCACAGTGGTTGATGGATGCATTAGCATCCGATTTTTCTGCATTTATAAGATAGATAGAGGTTTTATGACATCCTTCCCCGAATAAATTCGGGGGTAGATAGCATATAAAAAAGACGGCTAGCAAACTGAGCCGTCTTTTTTGGTACGCCCGGCATGGGTGCATGACTATAGGGTGAAAGTCCCGAACGGGGGCTGGCGAGCGCCTACCGTTAGCTGAAAGCAAGGGTGTCCGCCGTGAGGCGGAATCTGGTGTTGCTGGAGGCAAACACTCGACCTGAGGTACACGAACCCAATTTGAGGCTGTTACAACCGGATGAGTCTGCCAAACAAGACGAAGTCCAAAGCCGCCAAGGGTTGTGGCAGTATATTGGGCAGGTACATGAGTGGAAAGTCCGTGCTCTTATCCGGGGAGGCCTGTACGGTACGCCATCTGAAGATGGTAACCAAAACCGAAAGGTTTTGCTGAACGTACAGGAGTCAGCAAGACAAAAGTACCTGAGTAGGGGACGCTGAAAAGGGAAGGACCGAACGTCAATTCAGGGATGAATCAGACTCTTTCGAGACGCAGTGCGTTGAAGCAGAATTCCTGACGGAACTCTTCCAAGGAAAGATGGGTGAAGCCCGGAGGGCCTTGGAATGAGGGCTGAGCATTGCCCGGTAAGACCTGACACCTCATCCCGCGAAAGGAGAAATATCTCGATGGCTTTGTTGGAGAACATCTTATCATGGTCAAATCTAACCAAAGCACTCAAACGTGTGGAGGCTAACAAAGGCGCTCCCGGCATCGACGGGGTTTCAACTGAACACCTCCGAGATTACCTCCGGGAGCATTGGCCAGCCATTAAACAAAAACTGCTGGAGGGGACCTACCAGCCAGCACCTGTCCGAAGGGTTGAAATCCCGAAACCTGACGGAGGTGTCAGGTTACTGGGTATCCCTACCGTGATAGACCGATTCATCCAACAAGCCATTCTCCAAGTACTCACACCCATCTTCGACCCTCACTTTTCGTCCCACAGTTATGGATTTCGCCCCCAACGCCGGGCCCATGATGCCGTCCGGCAAGCCCAACGATATATCCATGAGGGATATAGATACGTTGTGGACATTGACCTGGAGAAATTTTTTGACCGGGTTAATCATGACATTTTTATGGGCCGGGTGGCATGACGGGTGAAGGACAAGCGCATCCTGAAGCTGATACGGGCCTATTTAAAAGCGGGGATCATGATTGTTGGTTCAAAGTCCGATCAGAGGAGGGGACTCCGCAAGGGGGCCCATTGAGCCCGCTATTGGCCAATATTCTTCTTGATGACTTGGACAAGGAACTTGAAAAGCGAGGGTTGCGCTTCTGCCGTTACGCGGATGATTGTAACATTTATGTGCGCAGTAGGCGCGCAGGAGAACGTGTGAAACAAAGCATCCAAAGATTCTTGGAGAAGAAGTTAAAACTCAAAGTCAATGAGGAGAAAAGCGCGGTTGACCGACCATGGCGGAGGAAATTTCTAGGCTTCAGTTTCACCAGCCAACGCCAAGTCCGGATACGCCTTGCTCCGAAGTCTATCCAACGCTTTAAGAACAAGATACGACAGCTGACCAACCCAAACCTACTGGCTTGCGCAAGGGCTTAGGAGTTTAACGGAGAGATATTTCGATGTTCGTCAAGATTGGCGAACCGAAGAGTAGCGACCCGCATGCTAGGTGGTGTGAGAGTTGCGCCTTGCAAGTTCAAGGAGCACAAGTAGCCTGAAATGGCTACCAGGATAAAGCTTAGCCAGCAGTCCTGTACCGAGTCTTGCGTGGTGCATGGTAAC
>NZ_BMKZ01000061.1 GCF_014644735.1 Caldalkalibacillus thermarum
ATTGCGTTTGATTCGCCATTGGCTGATCCTTGAGCAGGTTGAGAAGATTAATCAGATGTTGCGAGGGCACTACAATTATTATGGGATGGCAGGAAATTTAAAGTCACTCTACAAGGTGTACCAAGCAACAGATAAATATTGGCACAAAATGTTATGCAGCCGTAGCAGGAAAGGTTATGTGACATGGGAGAGATATGCCCAAATCAAATCCTGGTTTCCTATTGTGCGTCCGAGAATTTCAATCCCTTATAAGGAATTGAAATTGTACGTCATACTGTGAATCCATTTCTGAAGAGCCCGGTGCGGGAAATCTGCACGCCGGGTTCTGTGGGGGTTCGGGCCACCAATTGGGTGGCCTCTCTACCCGGAGACGGGGGTTAGTCACCCCCTCCTACTCGATCTATTCACTATGATTGTAAATTTCTTTTGTAAAAAGAAGGAACAAGAGAATATGTGTCGAAATTGAAAAAATAACCATCAAAAATAAGGAAGAGCACCGAATGAACCGGGTATTACGTACGTGGATTTACCCTTGTGATTTTGTCGTATATTTGTTTTTTGGCTTTTATTTTCGCCGTTTTTGTCGAGTGGGTGAAGGGAAACAGCTTCGATTCCTTTTCTCTTGTTGTGGTTTACGTGGGAATTGTATTGTGGCTAATAGGAAAATGGAAAGTCAGAAGAGAAAGGCATAAAAGCGCCATCAAGTCTCCAGACAAGGGATTCGGAAGTTGGAAACACTAGGGTTTAAGGTCATGGTAGAGCCGTCAAATCAAACAGCGTAGTTAATCGAAACAGCAACCAACAGGTGCATTAACATGACTCGTTCCAGCAAATACCAATCTGCTGGTGTTAACATCCCCTAGCTTTTTTGCGGTTTTTTCATGGACTTAAATTTTCGGGATAGGTCCATGCGTCAAACGATCAAGGAGATAGAAACGAATGTGGCATATCGATGGTTAGGTTACGATTTAGCAGAAAAAATTCCGCACTCTCAATCTTTGTAAAAAATTATGTTCGTCGTTTTCAAGACACTGCCATGTTTGAAACAATATCTATCGTATTCTGAAATAAGCTGTAGAGCATGTCTTTGTCGATCCAGAGGTCGTCTTATTGTTGCCATCATGGCCCATCTCTCTTCTGACTGTAGGCAGATGCAAAATTTCTGGGATACGGTGTCCAGGGCTTTTTTAAGTGGTTGATATGATATTTTTTTATCCGTCTCATCAAAGCAGATTGTGAGATCCCCAAGACCCTGGCGGCTTTGCGGGTGGAGCGGTGCCGACGCAGGACCTGCTGTATGATCTCTTTTTCGATGCGGGCCAGTTTGTCCGGCAAGGTTTCTCCTTTCCCCAGTGATACTGAGCTGGACACCAATACAGTGTTGATCTTCCCGTGTAGGTCATCGACCATGATTTCATCATTTTGAGCCGTAATCACCAAGCGTTCTACCAGGTTTTCCAATTCTCGGATGTTGCCCGGCCAGTCATAGTCCACCAATGCGTCCAGCGCTTCCGGTGCAAAGGTGCGGCGCAGGCCATACTTCTGGTTATATTTTTTTAAAAAGTGATGGAGTAAGGGGATGATATCCTCTTTGCGCTGGCGTAAGGGCGGGATATGGACGGGCAATATATTTAAGCGGTAATAGAGATCAGAGCGGAACCGTCCTTCTTGCACCATCTCCCCCAAATTGCGGTTGGTGGCAGCGATAATGCGGACATCCGCCCGGTGTAACCGGGTGCTGCCGATGGGCATATATGTTTTATCTTGCAAGAGTTGCAGCAGTTTGGGTTGCAGGTGCAAAGGCAGCTCGCTGATTTCATCCAGAAACAGTGTGCCTCGGTGGGCAGCCTCCACTAATCCTTTTTTTCCCGTGCCATCGGCTCCTGTAAAGGCCCCTTTTTTATAACCGAACAGTTCCGATTCCAGCAAGGATTCCGGGATGGCGGCGCAGTTGATATGGACAAAGGGGAGCTGGTGGCGGTAACTCAGATTATGGATATATTGGGCAATGACATTCTTGCCTACCCCGGTCTCCCCGGTAATCAATATCGTGGTGTCCACTTTAGCAACTTGCTCGCACAGTGCCATTAACTCTTTGGACGCCTTGCTGTGGCCGATGAAGATGGGGGTGGAGGGATGTTCGTGACGGTTCAGTTTTAATTTGCGAATTTCCTGGCTGTATTTCTGTAATAAGGCCTCTATCTCTTCCAGTTGCGAACTGGCCCGGACAATCTCGGTGATATCCCGGGAGTGGGCCACCACCAAATCGATGGCCCCCTCTTCGTTTTTGATCAAATGGCCAGACACCAGATATTTCCGTCCGTTATTGCAGGTTTGGACGGTGCTGACCATCTTTTTCTTTTCTAAAGTTAACCTGGTTACCGAGGGAGAAAAGATACCTTCTTTCTCCAGTTGATACACGCTTCTCCCGATCAATTCCGAACGGGGTTTGCCGATGATTTTTTCACTGGCATTATTTAACCAGAGGGTAATACCTTTAGCATTAGTGATATAAATACCATCCGCCATTGAATTTAAGATATCAAAGAAATGGATCTCTTTTAAAATGTCCTTGTTTTTCACTAAACAACCCCCTTACCATAAATATTATCATAATTGAATTTTTTGGGTCTATTCCGAATCAATTGTTAGAGTTAGAGACTTAAAACTGAGTCGAAAACGAAATAATTGAAACGAAAAAGAATCAAAACAGGACAAGAGGGAGGATCATCTTAAATCGATTAAGTGAAAAGATCTATAAAAAACAGTAATTTTGGTCAAGATGGTTCATCATTTTTTGGCATGACATTTGCAATTATAGAAGTGAGAGGGTCAGTTGACTTCGTCAAAAATTTAAAAATAAACTTCTAAGGAAGGGACAATCGGTGATGAACCATTCTCTGTTAAAAGTAAATTTGAAAAGATTGAAGCAAACCTTGGCTGCTAGTTCAAAGATTGGGAGACTGCCCAACGGCGGATTATGCCGGCTGGCTTTAAGTAATGAAGACAAAGCGATGCGCGATCTGTTTGTCACTTGGCTGAAAGAAGAGCAATTACAGGTGCGGGTGGATGATTTCGGCAATATTTACGGCCGGCGACCGGGCAGGAATCCTGATTCCTCACCGGTGATGATCGGCTCCCACCTAGATACGCAGCCCCAAGGGGGGCAATATGATGGTGTACTAGGCGTATTAAGCGCATTGGAAGTGATCCGTGTTCTCAATGAACACAACATTGAGACCGAGCGGCCCATCGAAATTGTTAACTTTACCAATGAAGAAGGGGCTCGCTTTGAACCGCCGATGCTTGGTTCCGGCGGTCTAGCCAATATCTTTGATGAACAGTATGTTTTCAACAGAGAGGACCGCCAGGGCAGACGGTTCAAAGATGAATTGGCACGCATTGGTTATGCCGGCAAAAAAGAGAACCGGGCCAAACAGATTTATTGCTTCATTGAATTACATGTGGAACAAGGATCGGTATTGCATAGAGAACAGGTGTCGATTGGAGCGGTGGAAGGCATTCAAGGCATGACTTGGCTGGAGGTCCGGGTGACGGGTGAAGCGGATCATGCCGGGCCCACCCCTATGTCCATGCGTAAAGATGCGTTGGTGGCGGCAGCTAAAATGATTACGGCCATTGAACAGGTGGCTGATGAAGTTGGAAGTGGGGTCACTACCACGGTGGGCCGGTTGGCCGTGGAGCCGAATGTGGTGAATTGTGTGCCGGGCCAGGTGGTTTTCTCTGTGGATATCCGCCATTTTGATGATGCTACCCGTCGGCAAACGGTCCATCTGGTCCAGGAAAAAATCAGCACCATCGCGGTAATGGCGGGCGTGGACATTGAAATTAATAATTTGTGGGAAACGGAATCGACCCATTTTGCCCAGGAGATTGTGGACCTTGTCATGCAAGGGGCTGAACAGTATGGTTATTCCGCTCGGCGAATAGTGAGCGGCGCCGGGCATGATGCCAAATATATCAATGCCATCGCACCGGCGGGGATGATTTTCGTGCCCAGTATCAACGGCAAAAGTCATTGTCCGGAAGAATTGACGCTGATGGAAGATATCGAAAAAGGAGCCAATGTCCTGTTGTATGTTACCCACCAACTCGCCCAGCATCGAGGTGACTGATCGATGAAAAATACACATTTATGGGAAGGAAGTGAAACAGATGAGCGGTCAAACATCCGCGTCAGTGGTTGAACGTGTCTTTCGCGCAGTGGATGACCTATGGGAAGAGGAAGTGGCTTTCCTGCAAAGGCTGGGGCGATATCCCAGCACCCTTGGCAATGAAACAGCCATTCAGCGCTTTTTAGCCGACTATTTCGCCCGTGAACTGCATTTGGAGGTGGATCAATTCATACCGGATCCCAAACAGTTGGCGACCCATCCCGGCTATTCACCGGTTGAATGGTCTTATGCCAACCGGCCTGTAGTTGTGGGGAAATGGCGGGCACAGGGGCCGAAAACCGGTAAAAGCCTGATATTGCAAGGTCATGTGGATGTGGTGAGCCCGGAACCGGTCTCACTGTGGGATTACGATCCCTGGGGCTCAACCATCGAGGGAGAGCGGATGTATGGACGGGGGATTATGGATATGAAGTCTGGGATTGCCGCCTTTATTTATGCGGTAAAAGCCATTCAACAGGCTGGAGTGGAATTAGGGGCCGACCTTCTCCTCAAAACAGTCATTGAAGAGGAGTGTACGGGAAATGGAACACTGGCTACTCTGGAGAAGGGTTATAAAGCTGAAGGGGCACTCATTCCCGAACCATTTGGCCCTCGAGCGTTGAAGGCACAAGTGGGCGTGATATGGGTCCGGGTCAAAGTGAAGGGATTGGGTGCCCATGTGGAAAGAGCCGATAGGGCTGTGAATGCCATCGAAAAGGCCTATGTATTAATTGAGGCACTTAAACAATACCGGGCGTATATCAACAATCTTCCCAAGCACCCCGACTTTCAGGATCATGAGCATCCTTTGAACGTAAATGTCGGAGTGATACGTTCTGGAGATTGGCCATCCAATGTACCTGCAGAATGTACATTTGAAGCTCGAATCGGTTTCTATCCGGGAATCGATCCCCAACAGGTGAAGGATGACGTCAAGAGATGGTTACTTCAAGCCGCCAGGCAAGACGAGTGGTTGCGTAAGGTGGAGCCAGAAATTAGCTTTTACGGTTTTCATGCCGAGGGAGTTTCTCTCAACCAAAATTTAGAACTATTCAAAATCTTGGAAAAGGCACATGAAAAATCGACAGGAAACAGACTGACTTATATGTCTGCTACCGCTACCACTGATATCCGTTTCTATCATTTATACTATAACATTCCGGCCACCTGTTACGGGCCGATAGGGGCCAATATGCATGGTGCCAACGAATGGGTGGATCTCAACAGTGTGAAGCAGGTTACCAAAACATATGCAGCTTTTATTCTCGATTGGTGCGGGGTTAGAACTTAGGGAGAAAAAACTTAGGTAAGAGGTTTTAAAGAGGGGTGAATACCATGAATTTCGATGTCTTCCTGTTGTTCTTTAATGCTACTTTAACCACCGTTCTTTCAGCAGTGATTGTCATTTGGATTCTAAGGAAACAATACTTGCCTGTAATTAAACGCCTGGAACAAGAGCAATCTGATCTGACACAATCGACTGAGGACAAACCTTCTCAGACTCACTTTCATCAATAAGGGGGAAATTTAAGGGATGACTAATCTAATATTTGCTATCTTTTTAGCGTTTTATATGATTGTAGGTGGTTTGATTGCCCGCTATGTCAAAAGTAAAGATGATTTTTACATTATGGGTGAAAGAGGATCGACGCTCTTAATTGTGGGGACATTGGCAGCCACATATCTGAGTGCGGTTACCTTGTTGGGGATTGCAGGGATTTCTTATGCCGAAGGTCCACTGGTAATTGCCACTCTGGGTTCTTTCGGGGCCTGGATTGGCACCTTGCTGGCTGTGATCTACGTTGGCCGGAAGATGAAAGCCTTAGGCTGCCGAACCATGCCTGATTTTTTTGAGCAGCGTTTTAAAAATAAAGCGGTTAGTACAATTGCTGTCATTATCATGATTATCGGGTTGTTAGGTTATGGAGTGATCCAATTAATCGGAGCGGGGCTTGTTCTGGCTGAAATTACGAATATTTCCTTTCCGATGCTGATTGTGCTGTTTACCATTGCACTACTTATCTTCTGTGCATTAGGTGGCATGTATGGCGTTGTGGTAACGGACACACTGATGTTTTTTAACATGTTGGCTATATCAGTTATTATTGCCCCCATGATTATCGGACAGTCTGGATTTGCCCAAATGAAAGCATTAGCTGATACTATTCCTTTTTATTGGACACTGGGAGGAGCTGAACAAAGACCTCTGGGTTGGTCTATCTCTCAATTTTTGGTCTGGATTTTGTTCTTCACATGTATTCCGGCACTGGTGTCAAGAGTTTTCCCGGCCAAAAATGATTTTGTACTCTTAAAAGCAGCCGTTATTGGTGTCTTCTTTGCCCCCTTTATGCAAGTGCTTGTGTTTATTGCTGCAGGAGCCATGCAAGTCTTGCAGCCAGGTATTACACCAACTGACCGTGTCATGGTCGTTGCGTTTTTGGATTATGTCCCTCCTGTCTTGGGAGGGGTTGGCCTGGCTGCCCTGATGGCTTCCATTATGTCAACGGCATCCACTTTGTTTGTGTTAACTGGTTTCGCTTTGGCAAGGGACCTGTATGAAAATTTATTTCAAAACAAACTAACGGAAGCAGAAAGCCTGCGAGTAGGCCGTTATGCCCAAGTGATTGTGGCCATCGTGGTATGCATTATTGCTATTATGCGTCCTTCAGCCATTTACTGGATTTCCATCTATGCCGGAGCGATTTTTGCTGTGGGCTGGTTGCCTACGATTGTGGCCGGCTTGGAATGGAAGCGAATGAACAGCAAAGCAGCCATCGTCAGCATGGTGGCAGGTGTGACCAGCTTTATTTCCATCTCCGAATTGGCCAGTCGGGGTATCATCACATTACCGGTTCACATTGATGCGCTCATGATTGCCGTCGCCATTTCTGTAGTTTCTCTCATTGTCACCGCTATAGTGACCAAACCGACAGAGCACGAGCTGAACTATTATAAACACATGAAACAAACAAGTCTTGCTAAAATAACCATTGAACAGATTTTAGCTCAGCCCAACGGCTTGAACAAACTGAAAAAGGAATATCAATCCACTTTAATCATCGCCATAACATTTGTCATTATAGCTGTAGTGATCTGGGGCTACTTCTTTGTTATGTTAGGGTTATAGACAGATCGTATTGTGAAAACTTCCAATGGTCAAATTTTGCCTTTCTGCTGTTTTCATATTCAGTTATCGCTTCAAATGTTTGAAAGCCAGTGACAATTTCTTTTTTTGTCACTGTTAAAGGCTGAATCATACAAATGACTTCACTGTTTTTGTTGCAGAAGTTTACTTTCATTGATGTCAATCCTTTCGAGCATTAGTATGTGATTAAGAACGATAGATTTATGGTGTATTCGGCATGGGCGCCCGACTATCTTATAAAACAAGAAGCCATCATGTTACTCAAGAACCAATACACCTATCTGCTGAAACACCCATTACCGTTGATTGAAAATGGTGCATCGTGAAGGAAAAGAATGTCATTATTCTCACGAATTTATTTGGAACGGAGCACGCAAGAAATCATGATTTGTATCGCATTTGCTGGTAATGAACTCGTTTTCAAATGGATGAAGCAGCACTTAACCACAAACATATGTTTGGAACCAGCAATGCTGACGTGTACAACCAAATTCGCGCTGTTCTCATTACTTTTTGTCTGTCTGTGCTATTACAGTTTAGAGTTTGACATCTCGGAAGGCTTCTCATCATTCAGAAGTTCCTGTAACGGAGTCGGGAAGCTTCGCTTAAGTTCGCTGCAGTTCTTGTCCATTTAAAACATTGCTTTGCAAATCGGTTTTTCATATGAAATCTTTATTGATGAAGGAGGAACGTTTAAATGCAGAATGTGCAAAGAAAGTTTATTCGCTTAAACACGGAAATCCCCGGTCCGAAAGCGAAGGAACTGTTGGTAAGAAAAGAAAAAAACGTCCCCCGGGGGCCGTTTAATACGGTCCCATCCTTTGCGCAAAAGGGAGAAGGAGCTTTGTTGACGGACGTCGATGGAAACACCTTCATCGATTTCGCGGGAGCGATCGGCATGTTGAACGCCGGCCACTGCCCGCCGAAAGTCGTGAAGGCGTTAAAAGCGCAGATCGAGCAATACATTCATCCTTGTTTCCACGTGATGATGTACGAACCGTATGTGCGATTGGCGGAAAAATTGAATGAGATTACGCACGGCACGCACGCGAAGAAAACGTTTTTCCTGAACAGCGGAGCGGAAGCGGTGGAAAACGCGGTGAAAATCGCCCGCAAATATACAGGAAGAAAAGCGATCATTTCCTTCGAAAGAGGGTTTCACGGCCGCACGCTACTGGCGATGTCGCTGACGAGCAAGGTGAAACCGTACAAGTTCGGATTCGGTCCTTTCGCTCCGGATACGTACAAAATGCCGTATCCTTATTATTATCGCGCTCCCAAAGGGATGACCCCCGAGGAGCTCGATCAGGAGCTTTTGCGCCGTTTGGAAGATTTCTTCCTCGCCGAAGTACCTGCGGAAGAAGTAGCGGCGATCATCATGGAACCGGTGCAAGGGGAAGGGGGATTCATCGTACCGTCGAAAACCTTCGTGCAAGGCGTGAAGCGGATTTGCGAAAAGTACGGCATCCTCTTCATCGCTGACGAGGTGCAGACCGGTTTCGGGCGCACGGGGAAAATGTTTGCGATGGAACATTTTGACGTCGTTCCGGATTTGATGACGATGTCGAAATCGATTGCGGCCGGATTGCCGATCAGCGCTGTGACCGGCAGGGCGGAGATCATGGATGCGCCGAACCCGGGAGAGATCGGCGGCACCTACGGCGGAAGCCCGCTCGGTTGCGTGGCGGCGTTGAAAGTGATCGAAATGATGGAAGAGGACGGCCTCGTCGAGCGGGCGAATGCGATCGGCAGGCAGATCCTCGAACGCTTCAAAAAGATGCAGGAAAAATATCCGGTGATTGGCGACGTTAGAGGGCTTGGAGCAATGTGCGCCCTCGAGCTCGTAAAAGATCCGGAAACAAAAGAACCGCATAAGGAGCTGGCGGGACGGATCGTTCAGGAGTGTAACCGACGCGGTCTGATCATCTTAGGATCGGGTCTCTACGGAAACGTCATCCGTATCCTCAGCCCGCTCGTGATCACCGACGAGCAATTGCAGGAAGGTTTGGACGTGTTGGAAGAAGTGTTTGCGGACCTCGTCAAAGCGTGATTGCCACGCATCAAGATAACAAACACGGGAGGCGTTTTGCATGAAGAGGAAGTTGTTCATCGGGGGGAGAGTGGGTAGAAGGGGAAAACTACTTCCCCCTTTCCTCTCGGTATTCCGGGGAACCGATCGCCGAAGTCCCGCAAGCAACAGTCGAGGAAGTGGATCGCGCGATCGAAGCCGCTTACCGCCCGAGGGAGACCATGGCGAAGATGCCGGCGCATGAACGAGCGGTGATTTTAGAAAGGCTCGTGGCTTTGCTGAAAGAACTGGAAGATGAAGCAGCGCACATCATCGCCACGGAAGCCGCCAAACCGATTTACGACGGCGTAAGGCGAAGTGGCCCGCACGATCCAAACGTACAAGTTTGCCGCGGAAGAAGCGAAACGGATCCACGGGGAAACGATTCCTTTGGATGCGGCGCCGGGTGGGGAAGGAAGAGTTGCGTATACGGTGCACGAACCGCTTGGGGTAATAAGTGCCATCACGCCCTTTAACTTTCCGATGAACCTGGTGGCCCATAAAGTGGGACCGGCGATCGCCGCCGGGAACACGGTCGTGCTGAAGCCAGCGGAGCAAACACCGTTGAGCGCCTATTTTATGTACGCCCGGCATGGGTGCGTTACTATAGGATAAAAGTCCCGAACGAGGGCTGGCGAGCGCCTATCGCTTGAAGGCAAGGGTATCCGCTGTGAGAAGGAATATGAAAAAATCGACATACCATTTCTTTTAAATTATCTATTTATGTCAATTCGTGCGCTTGCCCGGGAAAGTATAACTTTTGGATGCAGTCAGGGTTAGAACTTTGAATAGGTGATTAGCCCATCAATATAGCAATACCTAAGTAAATTTTACCTTTATTTCCTAGTCTAATTTACCTATCTTACCGTTTATAATTATGGTAAGGTAGGTGTAGCATATGTTCTTGGAACCTATGTTATGTGAAACTTCAGATAAACCTTTCAGTGACGTTAAATATCTCTTTGAACCGAAATTTGATGGGCACAGGCTTTTAGTCCCAAAAATAGGAGACATAGTTCGGCTTTATACTCGGCACAGTAACAATTGCACTCATAAGTACCCAGAACTTCCTAATATTCCGGCGTTAGATAGCAAAGACATCATACTTGACGGGGAGGTTGTGGTTTTAGATAGGGAAAAGGGCAAGCTTGATTTTGAACTTGTTATGAGGCGTTTTCAGGGCGGTAGCGGTCCTGTTGTACAGTTTGTGGCTTTTGATATACTCCATTATGATGGAGAGGATTTGCGCTCTCTGGATGTAATGGAAAGGAAAAAGTTTCTAAGTGATGTTGTAGAAGAAAATGCCTTTTATAGTGTCATCCGATATGTGGACGGTGAAAGGAAGGCATTGTTTGAAGCTATACAGCGACATGACTTGGAAGGTATTGTAGCCAAACGTAAGGACAGCAAGTACGAGGGCAAACGTTCAAAGGCATGGCTAAAAACGATAAATTACAAGTATGAAACAGTGGAGATCGCAGGGTACCGAAAAGATGAGTTTGGTTGGTTAGCCGAGATTAATGGTCGTCCAGTTGGTGTGATTGAACTTGGTGTTCCTCCAAAACATCAAAAAGCCTTTTCTGAAGTGAGTCGTCAGTTGATCGTTGAAGAAACAGAGGATATTGTTCGACTGGAACCATTGATCAAAGCTAAAGTAAAATTTAGGAACTGGACAAGGAAAGGTTTTATGAGATCGCCAGTGTTTATTGATTTTGTTACAGAAGGAACTGAAAAAACAAGCTAAGTGGTAAACATTTGTGTGCACAGATCCTATAAGCCCCCTAATGAATTTGGACAACTAAGGTGTGATCTATTAAACTATTAACTCAACTTTCGCACCTTGAAAAACACGAGAATCCCTTGATTTAACTGGGGAATTTGGTCAAAAAACGCGAAAAACACCCAATCCTTTGGTAAAATGAAGTTGTCTAAACCAACATCTACCAAG
>NZ_BMKZ01000062.1 GCF_014644735.1 Caldalkalibacillus thermarum
TGTTGGCTTCCTAGTCAACTGAACCGTGGGACACACGGGGATCGCTTGGTCAATAAACGGCTGGTAGGCTGTTGTTCCCAAGAATCCCCCACCTCTAAGCGAAGCGTAGGTGGTGGGAGTGTTCAAATTTTTATCTCAGAGATAACAGTAAACCGTAAATTCCCCATCCCTTACCATATGAGAAACAAACAAAAAACAGGCCCGGAGATGAACGCTCACGGGCCCCGCAGCCACTGCCTTTTTACGCCAATTCGATTATATTGATTACACATTAAAACGGAAATGGATCACATCCCCGTCTTTCACTACGTAATCTTTCCCTTCCAAACGCAACAGCCCTTTTTCCCTTGCTTCGGCCATTGAACCGGCCGCCACCAAATCATTGTAGTGAATCACTTCGGCACGAATAAAACCTTTTTCAAAATCAGAGTGAATCTTACCAGCCGCCTGGGGTGCTTTGGTGCCCTCCTTAATGGTCCAGGCCCGCACCTCTTTTTCACCGGCAGTGAAGAAAGTGGCCAGCCCAAGCAGTTTATAAGTGGCCTTGATCAACTGATCCAGGCCAGATTCTTGAATGCCCAGTTCCTCTAAAAACAACACCTTGTCTTCCCCTTCCAGCTCGGCTATTTCCGCTTCCACCTTGGCACAGATGGTGACGACTTCAGCCAGATCATGAGCAGCATAGTCTTTGACCCGCTGGACATGGGGGTTGTTTTCCTCTTGTCCGATCTCTCCTTCACTCACGTTGGCCACATACAAAACAGGCTTCAGGGTGAGCAAGTGCAATTCCTTAATCAAGTGCTCTTCCTCTTCAGACAGGTTGAGACTGCGTGCCGTTTGCCCCTGTTCAAAAGCTTGTTTAAGCTGTTCCAGCACTTCCAGTTGCTGTTTAGCCGTTTTGTCGCCAGATTTGGCCATTTTTTGTACCCGCGTCATCCGCTTTTCCACTGTTTCCAAGTCAGCCAAAATCAGCTCTAGGTTAATCGTTTCGATATCAGCAATGGGGTCGACCTGACCAGTGACATGGGTAATATTCTCATCCTCAAAACAGCGAACGACATGGGCAATAGCGTCAACTTCGCGAATGTTGGCCAAAAATTTGTTGCCCAGCCCCTCTCCTCGGCTGGCCCCTTTCACTAAGCCGGCAATGTCTACAAACTCATAAGCAGTCGGGATAATGCGCTGGGTGTGCACAATCTCTGCCAGCTTCTCCAAACGGTGGTCAGGGACTTGCACAATCCCGACGTTGGGATCAATCGTACAAAAAGGATAATTTGCTGACTCGGCCCCGGCTTGCGTAATGGCATTGAACAGTGTAGACTTGCCCACGTTAGGCAAACCAACAATACCTGCTTTTAACAACGTCTCTCTACTCCTTTGCTCGATTCTCTGGGATGAAAAGTGCTTTTGGAGATCACACGTTTCTTACGTATCCTCTAGAGAATATTTCAGCCTTTTTGAGCATAAGACAAAATATCAGCTTCGTCAAACCCGAAAGCCCCCGGTCATGAAGGGGACAGGCCGATTGATGATGCATCTATTCCTTATTTGCCCCAACCGATTCCAGCACCCGTTTCAATTTCCGTTCAAACTTGCGCCTAGGCATGAGTACACTGTGGCTGCAGCCCTGACATTTGATACGGATATCCATCCCCATGCGAATGATTTGCCAACGATTGGTTCCACAGGGATGGGGTTTTTTCATCTCTACAATGTCATAGAGATGAAACTCTTTCCGTTCCATGCTTTTCCCTCCTTCGGCGCCGTTTCTAACCAGTCATGCTTAAAATCATTATAGTACAGGTGTTCAGTGTTTGTCATAGGGAAGGCCAAATTGCTTGAAGGGATAAAGCAAAATCATGCCCAGGATAAACAAGTTTAATACACCATACAAGGGATATAGGATTTGAATCAGCTTGGTAAACCCAAAGGTGGTTAAGGGAATGACCAAGAGGATAAAACCTCCGGCCACGGCCCACTGGGGCAAAAAGACGTAATCTTTAAACCTGGAGACCAACCCAAAAATATTGCTGACCGCTGTGGTATAGATGGCCAGCCACAACACAACGGAAACCCCAACCATCCACTGTGGCGGAAAGTTTTGCAAAATGGCGAACAGAGGAACATCATACAACATGATCTCATGACTGACAAAAAGCAAGGATTGATTATACAAAATGGACATAAGGGACAAGCAGGTCCCGCTTACCACACAGGAAATCGCAATCTCCGCCTTCTCCACTTTGGAACCAATGGCAGACAATACGGCCACAAGAGGTAATATATTAAGCGCTGTAAAAGCAATCCCTGCCGAAAGCACATGCCCCTCTCCTTTTTCCCAGCCAATGCCTGTCGGGTTGTTTTGCCACAGAAACAAACCACAGGCCAACGCCAGCATGGCAATCAACACAGGAATTAACAGGCTGTTTAAAGACATCACACCCTCCACATCACGCCAAAACACGCCCCACACTAAAATCCCGATCAGAACCACGCCAATCCAATAGGACAGCTCCCAGTAGACTAAAATGGCCCCGCTGCCGGCAAACATGACCACAGTAGTGGAAAGCAGATATAGAAAGATAAGTACATCGTAAGCATTGGCTAACTTCAGCCCAACAATCTCTTCCAGCACCATACGGTAATGGGGAGCCTGCAAACGGTGACTTACCATCATAATGACATAGCAACTGAACGAGAAGAGTATCATTGACAGCAAGACAGCCTTTTGACTTTGAGGGCCGTATGAGGCGAAAAACTCCCACAGTTCCCTCCCTGACGCATATCCTGCCCCAATCGTTGTGCCAATAATTAAAAAGGCAATTTTGGACCCTTTCCAAATGGTGGACACCGTCACCTAAAGATGCCTCCTAGCCTTTTCTTACCCCATGTATAAAAGCCATTATACCATCCTATAATGCTAATAAACCCCATATGCCATGAGCAAAATCCAGACAGAAGTATAAGCTAGCAAATAAACGGAATTTTAAATCAAAGTCTGTACAGCCTATTTACATGTAAAATTTATACAGGAAAGAAGGCGTTCCGATGAGACAGTTAAGTCACTCTTCCCCTCCTCCTCTTTTCCGTGAAGCCTATAACAGCGAGGGTTTTGCCGAAAAGCTTGCCCGCTCTTTATATAACACCTTATTACCAAAAGCGGGCGAATATGACTTAGTCATTCTGTGTATCGGGACCGACCGCTCCACAGGTGATGCCCTTGGGCCGCTTTTAGGCAGTTATTTAGCTGATGTGGAATTAAAACAGTTTCATGTATACGGCACTTTAAACCAACCGGTCCATGCGGTCAATTTGGAGCAATCGGTAGCCGCCATTGCCAAGCATCATCAGCGCCCGTTCATTATTGCCGCAGATGCTTGTCTGGGACACTACCAGCATGTGGGTCATGTCACATTAGGAGAAGGCGCGTTACAACCTGGAGCAGGAGTGAACAAAAAATTGCCGGCAGTGGGCGACTTGCATTTGACAGGCATTGTTAATGTGGGTGGATTTATGGAATATTTTGTTTTGCAAAACACCCGCTTATCCCTGGTGATGAACATGGCGGCGCGTATGGCCCAGGGCATTTGGCTGGCGGACCAGCGTTTAAGGCATAAAAAAAGAAGTGAGCTTCACACCAAGCCCGCTTCTTTGTTTAGCCGTTTGTTCTCGCCACCACTTCCCTTTAAATAATAAGGATAGACACACACTGCTTTATCTGCTCCACCATGGTGTTCCAAATCTGCCTGGGCATCTCCCGCCAGATGCAGTTTACTTAGGTAAACCGGTTGCGTGACAGGCCGCTTGTCAATACCCGTTAAACACCTTTTGTTGTTTTTCTCAACCTGTTTGGGCTGGCCTACATTAACGGACATGACCATATAACTTTGTTTCATTATTCTGCACCCCAATGTCTTGTCATTTTTTCAGAATATTTTACCCATAAAAACTTTATTTTGTCAGATAGACCCCCATGCTGATCAGCACGGCCACAACCAAGGCAGGCAGGAGGTTTCCCACCTTTACTTTGGTCACTTCAAGCAAATTAAGCCCTATCCCTATAATCAGAATCCCGCCTGTGGCGGTAATATCATTCACCAACCGGTCCAATAGTTCAGGTGTTAACCATTGGTCAATGGTCGTGGCCAACAGAGCCAGCGCACCCTGGTAGATAAAAACCGGAATAGCTGAAAAAATGACACCGATACCCAATGTGGAAGCAAAAATAATGGAAACAAAGCCATCTAAAAAGGATTTAGTGTACAAAACATCATGATCCAAGTTTAATCCGCTGTTTAAAGAGCCGATGATGGACATGGCACCGATCGTAAAAATTAAAGTGGTCGTCACAAACGCTTGGGCCACATGCCCCCGGTTTGTGCCTGCTATCTGTTCTAGCCATTTTCCCAGCTGTTCCAAACGGTCTTCCACCCTGAGCCATTCGCCAAGGATCGCGCCCAGCACAACACTAAACAAAACAATCAAGAAATATTCTGCCTCAAAAGCCATCCCCATGCCCAACACGACAACGGCAATACCAAGCGTTTTTAGCACGGTTGACTTCATGTTTTCCGATATATTTGGCAAACAAAGCCCAACGAAAGTTCCCGCTATAATGGCTAAAGTATTCACAATGACGCCTAACAAGACCATCTTGATCCCCTGCTTTCCCTTTTACCCCAGTAATCCTGCCTTTATTTCCAGCAGGGCTTGAACCAACTGATCAATCTCTTCCTTGCGGTTAAAAAATCCGAAGCTCGCCCTGACCGTGCCCACAGGACTTGTGCTCAATGCCTGATGGGCCAAGGGTGTGCAGTGCAATCCTGCCCTGGTGGCAATGCCATAATATTGATCCAGGATCATCGCCACTTCATGGGGATCAATCCCTTCCAGATTGAAAGCCACAACCGGCCCCCGTTTGACTCCAAGTTCCGGTCCGTACAAATGAAGACCTTTGATTTGGCTCAGTTGCTCCAAAGCATATTGTGTTAACATCCACTCGTGGTCCCAGATCTTCCCCACACCTTGTTCCAGAACAAAACCAACTCCCACATTTAAACCGGCAATTCCCGGTGTGTTTAATGTTCCTGATTCATACCGTGCCGGCCGGCTGTCCGGCTGCTGCTCCAACTCTGAGTGACTGCCTGTACCGCCATGAAAGAGAGGAATCAAATCAATCTGGGGAGATATGTATAAACCTCCCGTTCCTTGGGGGCCGTACAGCCCTTTATGCCCGGGAAAAGCCAGCAAATCGATGCAGTCCTCTTCCACGTCAACCGGCAAAATACCAGCTGACTGGGATGCATCCACGAGAAACGGGATGTGATGCTGGCGGGCCAGCCGGCCAAGCTGGCGAATGGGAAGAATAGCACCAGTCACGTTGGATACATGGGTCGCCACTACCAGTTTAGTCCGCGGGGTAAGGGCTTGGGACACTTGATCAAGATCAATATGACCGTTATGATCAGGCTCAATAAAAGTAAGCTTCACACCATAGCGGTCACGGAGATAGGCCAGCGGTCGACGAACGGAATTATGTTCAAAGGCAGTGGTGAGCACATGATCCCCTGTTTTCCATTCAAAACCTTTGATCGCTTGGTTTAAGGCTTGTGTCGCATTTTGAAAAAAAATAATGTGCTTTGGATCTTTAATCCCAAACAGTTTAGCGAGTCTGGCCCGGGTTTGGCTAATGGTCTGGGCTGCCCGCACTGCCAGCTGGTGGCCACCGCGGCCCGGGTTGGCTCCATATTGTTGAACGGCTTCCATCATGGCTTCGGCAACCCCGTCAGGTTTGGGCCAAGAGGATGCAGCTTGGTCAAAATAAATCACAGTAATGCCTCCCGTTCCTTCGGTGCTTGAACTAATCAAGCTAACCGATCATCTCCACAAGACGCTGCAAATCTTCATCAGAGAAAAATTCAATCTCGATCTTACCCTTTTTATCTCCCTTTTTTATTTTAACAGAGGTACCTAATTTGCTCTTTAATTGTTCCTCATACTGATGGATAAAGGGGTTGGGCTTCGTTTTGCTTTTCTTTTGCTTTGTTTCACGTGAAACATTGTTAAGCTGTTTGATGAGCTGTTCCAATTGCCGGACGCTTAACTGTTCATCGATACACTTTTTGGCCAATTTGCTGATCTGCTTTTTATCTTTACAACCAAGTAAAGCCCGGGCATGTCCCATGGATAGTGTTCCACGTGAAACATATTCCTGCACGTTGTCAGGAAGCTGGAGAAGGCGCAAGAAGTTGGCTACATGGGGACGGCTTTTGCCCACTTTGACAGCCAGTTCATCTTGCGTCAAATTAAATTTGTCCATGAGCTTTTTATAAGCATAAGCCACTTCCATCGCGTTCAGATTTTCCCGCTGCAGATTTTCGATCAAGGCGATTTCCATCACTTGCGATTCGGTAAAATCTTTGACCACAGCAGGGATTGTCTCCAAACCGGCTTCCTTTGAGGCCCGGTACCGGCGTTCACCCGCGACGATTTCGTAACCTTTTATGCTCTTGCGCACAATAATCGGTTGGATCACCCCGTGTTCTTTAATGGATTGGGTTAACTCCGCAAGCGCTTCCTCATTAAAATCCTTGCGCGGCTGATAAGGATTGGGCCTTAATTCACTCAGCTTAATTTGAATCACTTGATCATGATCATTGATCTCTAAAGAAGGGAGCAGGGCATCCAACCC
This sequence comes from Caldalkalibacillus thermarum, assembly GCF_014644735.1. Classification (NCBI taxonomy): domain Bacteria; kingdom Bacillati; phylum Bacillota; class Bacilli; order Caryophanales; family Bacillaceae; genus Caldalkalibacillus; species Caldalkalibacillus thermarum. Next base: position 6,692 of record NZ_BMKZ01000062.1, read on the forward strand.
TTTCCCTAACCTTTTAGACATAAACTCAGCACCTCCTTGGCCAGCTCCATGTACACCTCGGCCCCTTTGGACTTCGGGTCGTAATCGATGATCGGCTTGCCGTGGCTGGGTGCCTCGCTCAGGCGCACATTGCGGGGGATCACGGTTTGATACACTTTTTCCTTAAAATATTTTTTTACTTCTTCAATGACCTGAATGCCCAGATTGGTGCGGGCATCCAGCATGGTCAGCAATACCCCTTCAATGGTTAAGTTTTTATTTAAATGTTTTTGCACGAGGCGGATGGTGTTCAGCAACTGGCTTAATCCTTCCAATGCATAATACTCGCACTGAATAGGAATCAACACCGAATCAGCAGCGGTCAGGGAATTGATGGTTAAAATGCCTAATGAGGGAGGACAATCAATCAAAATAAAATCGTAATTGTCCCGCACCAATTGCAAAGCTTTTTTAAGGCGGATCTCCCTGGAGATGGTAGGCACAAGTTCAATTTCAGCTCCGGCCAGCTGGATGGTGGCAGGAATAATATGCAGGTTCTCGATCGAGGTATGCTGAATCACCTCTTGGGGATGCACATCATTAATCAGCACATCGTAAATGCAGTACTGGATATCAGCCTTATCTATGCCAATCCCACTGGTGGTGTTCCCCTGTGGGTCGATATCAATCAGCAAGACTTTCTGTCCCAGAGTAGCCAGGCAGGCCCCTAAGTTAATAGAAGACGTGGTTTTGCCTACCCCGCCTTTCTGGTTGGCAACCGCTATAATTTTACCCATCCCTTTCACCTCATTATCATTTGTGAACAAACGGTAAGAAAAGCGGCTGATCATGGCCGCTTATTTATTGCTTTGGTATTCGAATTGTAAATTCAATGTAGTCCTCATGTTCTTTCTCATCGGTTTCGATGCTGAGTCCACTTTTTAAAACCATGTCCACAGATTGGCGTATGGTGTTCATTGCTAAGCGCATATCCCTTGAATAAGCTTTTCGCAAGGGTTTTTTCTTTTTCGGCGGTTTTTTGTTCAAGTGTTTCTCTATGAGTTCTTCCGTCTGTTTGACATTCAATTGTTTATCAATGATTTCCTTTAAAAACTTCTTCTGCAGTTCAGGATCTTTCAAGGTAAGCAACGCACGTGCGTGACGCTCTGAAATTTTGCGTTCCCTTAAGGCTTGATGGCACTCTTCAGGCAAATGAAGCAAGCGCAATTTATTGGCAATGGTGGATTGTCCTTTACCCAGGCGCTGGGCCAGGCTTTCCTGAGTGAGACCATGCAATTCGATCAACTTTTGATAGGCTAACGCTTCTTCTATAGGGGTTAATCCTTCCCGCTGCAAATTCTCAATTAATGCCACAGAAGCAGCCTGCGTATCGTTAAAGTCTTTAACAATGGCCGGAATGGTTTCCATACCCAACTTGGTGCAAGCCCGCCAGCGCCTTTCACCAGCTATAATTTCATATTGGTCTTCAGCATATTTCCGCACGACAATCGGCTGAATAATACCGTGTGTCTTGATCGTTTGGCATAGCTCATCAATTTTTACCTCGTCAAAAACGGTGCGCGGTTGATAGCGGTTAGGCACAATATTCTTAATCGGGATATACTTGATCTCTTCCCCTTCCCCTTTTTCTGCTATGCCAAAAAAACGAGAAAGATGTTCTTTCATAGTGACACCACCTAAACCATCCTGTAATGATAGGTAAACTAGGATTGTAAAAGATGAGGTCCGAAATCTATCCTGTCCCCTATAAACATTCTCTATTTTATCACCAGAATCCTTCTAAAAAAATATGTTTCACGCGAAAATGTTTCACGTGAAACATAACTGGATGGTTTACTTTAACGGCTTTTTGGCTGGAAGTCCCGGCTGGCGGGGGTACTTCCCCGGTGTAGGGCGCACTTTGTGCAAGATAATCAGCTGACGCTCTCCCTCATCACCCGGTAAATATAACTGATGCAAGTCTTTTATCTCTCCACCCAGCTTAGGTATGGCCCCTTGTGCTTCTCTCAGCTCTTCCTTTCCCTTAGCCCCTTTCATGGCAATGAAAGTCCCTTTGACTTTAGCCAAAGGTAAACAGAGTTCGCTTAAGACGTTTAATCTGGCCACTGCCCTGGCTAAAACAAGATCATACTGCTCCCGGTGTTCAGGTAATTGGCCAAAATGCTCAGCCCGGTCGTGATACAGGCGGACATGATCCAAGTTTAATGCTTGGACCAGATGTTCTAGAAAAGTAATCCGTTTTTTCAGGGAATCAACGATCGTGACTTGCACATGGGGAAAACAAATCTTTAAGGGCAGGCTGGGAAATCCTGCCCCGGCTCCCACATCCACAAGGTTGACGGGTTCTCGAAAGTTATAATAAAAAGCCACCGTCAGTGAATCGTAAAAGTGTTTTAAATAGACCTCTTCCCGCTCAGTCAAGGCGGTTAAGTTCATTTTCTGATTCCAATCGACCAGCAAACGGTAATACTGCTCAAACTGATCCAGCTGGGCTGGGGACAGGGTTATCCCCTGCCTGGCCAGCTGGTGGTGAAACTGTTCCTGATTCATGTGCTGCTGCTCCCTGTTTAAGCATTTTTCTTTGTTTGATTCATTTGCTCCAGGTAAATCAACAAAATGGAAATATCGGACGGAGTCACACCCGAGATCCGGGAAGCCTGGGCAATGTTCAGCGGACGGACCTTGGACAGCTTCTCCCGGGCTTCGGTGGATAAGCCTTGAATCTGGTTATAATCCAGATCAGGGGACAAGCGCTTGTTTTGCATGCTTTTCATCCGTTCCACCTGTTGCAGTTGTTTTTCAATATAACCGGCATACTTCACCTGGATTTCAACCTGTTCCGTCACCTCTTTAGGCAACTCTTGAGATGGAGAAGAAATGCGGGCGATATGCTCATACGTGAGTTCAGGCCGGCGCAGCAACACGGCCAGCGGAACAGCGTTGTTCAATTCTTTCGTTCCCGCTTCGCGCAAGATCGCCTGCGTGCGTTCATCCGGACGGGCCTTTTCCTGATTCAAGCGTTTAATTTCTTCTTCAATCAATGCTTTCTTCCGTTTAAACCGCTGATAACGCTCTTCAGAAATTAAGCCGATTTCATACCCCAGCTCGGTCAAGCGCAGATCAGCGTTATCATGGCGCAACAACAGCCGGTATTCTGCCCGGGAGGTTAACAAGCGGTACGGTTCATTCGTCCCTTTGGTCACCAGGTCATCGATCAGGACGCCAATATAGGCCTGGGAGCGGTCCAGAATAATCGGATCCTTCCCCTGTACCTTGCGGGCGGCATTGATGCCAGCCATAAGGCCCTGGCCGGCTGCTTCCTCATAACCGCTGGTCCCATTAATTTGGCCGGCGGTAAACAGATTTTCCACCAGCTTTGTTTCCAAAGACGGCCAAAGCTGGGTAGGCACGATCGCATCATATTCGATCGCATATCCAGCACGCATCATGCGCACATTTTCCAACCCCGGAATAGAGCGGAGCATTTCCAACTGGATCTCTTCAGGCATGCTGGTGGATAAGCCCTGCACATACACTTCATTCGTATAGCGCCCCTCCGGCTCCAAGAAAATTTGATGGCGCGGTTTGTCGTGGAAACGTACCACTTTATCCTCAATGGACGGGCAATACCTGGGGCCTGTTCCCTTAATGGCTCCCGAATACATGGGTGAACGGTGCAAGTTGTCATTTATAATTTGATGGGTTTTGGCACTGGTGTAGGTCAGCCAGCAGGGCAATTGGTCCTTTTGCATCTCTGTGGTCTCATAAGAGAAGGCCCGAAACTCTGTATCCCCTGGCTGCTTCTCCGTTTTGCTGTAATCAATGGTATCCCCATGCACCCGGGGCGGTGTTCCCGTTTTGAACCTGACCAGTTCGAAGCCCAGCTCCTCCAGATTTTCCGATAAGCGGATAGCCGGCTGCTGATTGTTGGGGCCGCTTTCATATTCCAGCTCCCCTAAAATGATCTTGCCGCGCAAGTACGTGCCTGTTGTTAAGACCACCGCTTTAGCTCTGTAAGCCTGCCCTGTTTTGGTGATTACCCCTTTGCATACCCCGTTCTCCACAATCAGCTCTTCCACCAGGGATTGGCGCAAGACAAGGTTGGGGGTGTTCTCCAGGGTTTGTTTCATCATCTGCTGGTACAAAAATTTGTCGGCCTGTGCCCGCAAGGCCTGCACAGCCGGCCCCTTGCTTGTGTTCAGCATGCGGATCTGAATATACGTTTTATCAATATTGCGCCCCATTTCACCGCCCAAAGCATCAATTTCACGCACCACATGTCCCTTGGCCGGCCCTCCAATAGACGGGTTGCACGGCATATAGGCCACCGTATCCAAATTAATGGTTAAACACAAAGTGGAACAACCTAACCGTGCCGCGGCCAAGGCCGCTTCAACCCCGGCGTGGCCGGCGCCAACCACAATAACATCATACTCATCTTTATGGGTAACAGGCATCTTTCTTCCTCCCTCTAGAAATGTTGATCTATCAAGGCTTTTCGGCCTCTCAGGGGTGTCCAAAAAATATTTTTCGACAAAATCCCTTACATCCTTTTTCAGTTTTGTGGATATCTTACAGACCTAGGGTGC
>NZ_BMKZ01000063.1 GCF_014644735.1 Caldalkalibacillus thermarum
TGTCTTTTGCTTTTTAGGGGCCTCTTCATGCCGTTAACAGACGAGCTATTAACGGCATGAAGAGGGATTGGCGAATGTGTGTTTGCCCTCTGAAATTTTACTCATACTTCGATAAACTCTGCACCTTTAATGGCCAAAATGATGCCCATGTTGGTTTCATTGAAGTAAGCCACAAACTGGCCTGCTGCAAAAGCCAAAACAATGTAAGCCCCCATGGTGGCCATGGTGTCAGACATCTGATCGGCAACATCTTTGTCAGTTTTTATACTTTTGGTGATAATGCCATAAACCAGACCAGGAATCAGGAAAATAATTAAGATGATGGGCACAAGTGAAGTGAAAAAGGGTGAATTAATAATTTCCCCTTCTGGTCCTCTCATGGGTCCCCATTCCGGAACAATCAGCAAGGCCAGCAAGGCACAAGTCAAAACAAAGGCAATGCCTGCTCCGATCAAGCCTTTTTTCTCGGCCGGCTTGAGCTTCTCCACTTCCTCTTGCTGAATGCCACCCTGGTAAGTTCCCAGGCGAGGCTCAACGATTTTGTCTGTGACATAGGTTCCGACCAGTGTAAGCACAAATACGGACACAACCATAAAGTAGTAGTTCATCGCATAGTTCATGGTCTCGGCGTAAACTGGATCATAGGTTGCTGCTGCCTGCTGTGTAAGTGAACCCAAGAGCGGATCCAATGAGGTGAGGAGCAAATTGGCACTATATCCGGCTGATACCCCGGCAAAAGCGGCAGCCAAACCGGCCAACGGATGGCGTCCCAGGGCAGCAAATAGCACCGCTCCGAGGGGCGTGAGCACAACATATCCGGCGTCAGCGGCCATGCTAGACATAATCCCGGCAAAGACGAGAGTGGCTGTGAGCAGCTGTTTAGGGACAGATGTAGCCAATCCGCGCAAGAGCGTGCTGATAAGACCTGAACGTTCCGCAATCCCGATCCCGAGCATCGTAACCAGAACTGTACCTAACGGAGCAAAACCAGTAAAGTTGTCTACCGCACTGGTAAACATGTACTGAATGCCTTCGGCGCTCAGCAGATTTTTAACAGTCAAGATTTCCCCTTCATTGAGGGGATCTTCCACCATGATATCCATGGCCGAAAAAATAGCTGAAAAAATGACAACCATAATAGCAAAGATGAAAAATAAGGTAATGGGGTGAGGCAGTTTATTTCCCACTCTCTCAATGGTGTCCAGCGAGCGTGAGACGATTCCTGTCCGCTGTTGTGTCATTGATCTTCCTCTCCTTCTTAATCTGAGTAATAGCGTTGCGGGACCCCATACATTGTATCATAATGTTTTGTTGTGTAAAAATGGCGGTTCAGTTTTTCCTTTTAACAATTGTCTTTAATTTGTCTGTTATCTTGTGATCAGCTACAATAGATGAAGGAGGGAGTGTGGCCATGAAAACAAAAGGAAGCTGGCAAGGCCTTTTACAATTTGAAGAAGGTCAGCCGGTTAAAATCCGGGTAGGTACGTTTAATATTAATTCTATTTTACATTTTTTAAACGGTAAAAGAATTACCCTTGTCATAGAAATGATGCCGGACAATCAGGACCATTTGGACTCAGGCCAACTGATGACATCTGGAAAACTGGTATATGACGAGAAGAAAAAGAAGTTTTTACTGGAGAATTATCCATTGGTCGAAGTACTTGAAAGTTTTAAAGATCAAAAAGTGAAATTTCATATTGAACTGGATCAATCTGTTCTATCAGCCCGTATGACTTGAGCAAGATTAAACGAGGTGACCACATTGCACATCGGGCAACGGATTGTAAAGTTGAGAGAGAAACGGAACATGTCCCGCAAAATGCTGGCAGACGGTGTGGCTTCATACAGCCATATGGGAAATATCGAGTTAGGCAAATTTGCACCTTCAGAGCAAGTACTGGCGAAGCTGGCTAGGAAGTTGGATGTACCTGAACATTATTTGCTTCAGTATCACCAGCAGGACGAGAAGCTAGAACAGAAACTGAACACATTATGGAAGGGTATCCATGACAACCTTGATCTCGCCCAGCACACTTTACATGAGATTGAAAGTCTCTACTCCTATATTCCATCCCTTGAGCAGGAATTGCATTACTATTTGTTGAAGACATTGCTATACTTAAAAGGGCATCAAATAAAAGAGGCAGACCATCTTTTACATACCGAAATCCAGCCCATGGTAGATGAAGACAGAACAGCGATGTTACCCCGTTACCTTTTGGAACGATACTATTACGTCAGAGCATTAAGTTCTTATCACCAAAATGATTATTTATCAGCCTACCGCTTTTATCTCCTTCAACTTCCTTTAGTTGAGAACGTGCTGCACTTGACTAACGCCTATTATAATATCGCTTTAACGCTGATGGCCCTGGATGACTATAAAAATGCCATCCGGTATGCCCGCCAAGCCTTGGCCATGTTTGAAGAGCTGGATCACCAATACAGAATATGCGCCTGCTATATTTTGCTGGGTGTCCTGTATATGGACATCAAATCGTACAACGATTCGGAAAGTTATCTCTACAAAGCATTGGAACTGGCCTCTGACTTGCAATTTTCCGAGTTGCTTGACGATATTTACCATAACCTAGGTTTGTTGTGCAAAGAAACTGGTGACAAAGGGAAGGCATTAGAGTGGTTCGGAAGAGCCCAAGAGTTAAGCAAACGGAATAAGGCCAGAGATATCACCAAGACCTGCTCGGCCATGATTATGATTTATCTTGACCTAAACGAATTGGAAATAGCCAGGAAAATGGTGGAAAAAGCGAAGCCCTATTCCCTTACAGAATTTGACTGGTACAACTTAAAGGCACTCGAAGCTGAATGTATTTTAAGGGACGGGCGGCATGGGGAATTTGAACAGATCATGCTCGAGGTTGTCCATTATTTTCACGAAAAACAAAACTACCATTGTCTCAAGCGTTTCGCTAAGAAACTGGCTGATCATTACCAGCGTGCACGAAAATATAAAAAGGCCTGTTACTTTTATGCCCTGGCCCTTGAAGCTTATGAACAGCAGGAGTGAAAGGAGGTGAACGAAGGTGAAGAAGGTTTTCTTAATATTGTTCACCCTGTTTTTGCTCTTCGTAGGTACTGCTGGAAGTGTAACATTTGACTCGCTGATTCAAACAGGCCATATTTTTGGCCCTGAAGAGATGATAATTGCTCACCCGGATGCAAGGGTTCCTGGTCCGTTTAACATCGATGCCTAAGGGAAATTAAGACAAAAAAGTTGAGTTTTGTGTAAGGGAAGGACAGTTTTTGAGGTAAAGTTTGATGGACGATGACCCCATCGTCCTTTTTTACTTTAAAATGATAGTGGCTTTTACTATAAAGCATTGACGGATAGAGAGTCGTATAATATACTGGTCTTGAACATTGAAAATGATTATCAATTATTTAAAATAATTCTAAATAAGGTCTGTCCGGCGATATTGAGTCATTTAACATCTGATTGAGCGTCATGGAGAGACGGGGTGATGGGTGTGGCTTTCATACAAATCAAACAGTTGACCAAACATTTTAAGGATGCTTTAAAACCCGCCGTTGACCGGTTTGAATTAGATATAGAACAGGGGGAAATTATTACGCTCTTAGGACCAAGCGGATGCGGCAAAACAACCACTTTGCGCATGATTGCCGGCTTTGAACAACCCTCTAGTGGACAAATCATCATCGGAGGGAAAGTGGTTCATGATGCACATTTTTCCCTTCCCCCCGAAAAGCGCGGGATTGGCATGGTATTTCAGGATTATGCCCTGTTTCCCCATTTGACGATTGAAAAAAATATAATGTTTGGATTAGCAAAGTGGAAAACAAAGGAAAAAAAGGAACGGACACAGGAAATCTTGGAGTTGGTTGGCCTGAGTCAATTTGCCGACCGCTATCCCCATCAGCTATCCGGCGGACAACAGCAAAGAGTGGCCCTGGCCAGAGCTTTGGCCCCCCGTCCGAACGTAGTGCTTATGGATGAGCCTTTCAGCAATTTGGATGCTGGGTTGCGGGAAAAAATGCGTTATGAAGTAACCAATATTTTACGTAAGACCAACACAACGGCGATTATTGTCACCCATGACCAAAAGGATGCCTTTGCCGTTTCTGACCGTGTCGTGGTCATGAATGAAGGCGTAATTCAACAGGTTGCTGCTCCGCGTGAAATGTACCGCTGTCCCAAAAACTGCTTTGTGGCTCAGTTTCTTGGCAAAACCAACCTTATTTCGGGCACCCTCGCCGATGATTTAAAACATGTCTATACCCACATCGGCAAAGTGTGTTTGCCTGAAAAAACTAAAGCGTGGCTTGAGACGGTCACTCTGTCTATTCGTCCTGAAGGCTGCAGGCTGGTGGATGGCGGTCGTTATTGCGGTCAAGTGGAGAACGTCATTTACAGCGGGGAATATCAGGAGCTGGAGGTTAAGGTTAAAACGGATGATGGCAGATATGAGTCAATGATTCTTTATGCACCTGTAGAGCAGGAAATCGAAGTGGGACAGATTGTTTCCTTTGACATTGCACCTGAACTGGTGGCTGTCGTTGAGCAATAAGGTGTATACTGCCAACCCTTGTTTTAACTTACCTCCGACAGAAGTCTCCCACTTCTAAGCGAAGCGAAAGTGGGAGATGAATGTCGGTTTGATGTAGCCTCATTATGATGAGTGTGGTAAAATAAAATCAAACAAACGTTCGTATTGTGGGCAGGTGATGCGGATATGGCCAACAAAGCCTACAAATTCCGTCTGTATCCAACACAAGAACAAGCACAACTGCTCGCCAAAACGTTCGGTTGTGTCCGTTTCGTCTACAACAAAATGCTTGAGGAAACGCATACAAATTTATGAAAAGTTCAAAGACGACAAAGAAGCCATGAAACAGCACAAATTTCCCACTCCGGCCAAGTACAAACGGGATTTTCCGTGGCTTAAAGAAGTCGATAGCCTTGCTCTGGCAAACGCTCAATTAAACTTGCAAAAAGCATTCACCAACTTCTTCTCTGGCCGGGCGGGATTTCCCAAGTTCAAAAGCCGCAAGGCCAAACAGTCGTACACGACAAATGTGGTCAACGGAAACATTAAGCTTGCCGATGGCTATATCAAGTTACCCAAACTGAAATGGGTCAAATTGAAGCAACATCGGGAGATTCCTGTTCACCACATGATCAAGTCCTGTACGATCACGAAAACTAAAACAGGAAAATATTTTATCTCCATCCTGACAGAATACGAGCACCAACCGATGCCAAAAGAAATAGAAAACGTTGTTGGGCTCGATTTTTCCATGAATACGCTGTATGTCGATAGCGAGGGTAAGAGAGCCAATTATCCTCGATTCTATCGGCAAGCCTTGGAAAAACTGGCCCGGGCCCAACGGGTGCTGTCACGCCGCAGGAAAGGTTCCAACCGTTGGCACAAACAGCGGCTGAAAGTAGCCCAGTTGCACGAAAAGATTGCCAACCAACGGCAGGACTTTTTGCACAAGACTTCACGACAATTGGCCAACCGGTTTGATGCCGTGATGATTGAAGACCTCAACATGAAGGGGATGTCTCAAGCCCTCCATTTCGGTCAAAGCGTTCATGACAACGGCTGGGGCCTGTTCACTACTTTCCTTCAATACAAGTTAGCAGAACAGGGAAAGAAGCTGATCAAAATCGACAAATGGTTCCCCTCATCCAAAACGTGTTCACATTGTGGACGGGTGAAGGCATCTCTGTCTCTCACAGAACGCCAGTTCCGTTGTGAATGCGGTTTTGTGGCAGACAGAGATATCAACGCCGCCATCAATATCAAAAAGGAAGGTCTGAAAAAGTTAGGGACTGCCTGACTGGATCTCGAACCGTGGGGCACACGGGGATCGCTCGGTCAACTTCCCATCATGAGATGGGATTACCCGAGAAGCCTCCACCTCTAAGCGTTAGCGTAGGTGGTGGAAGTATGTCACAACACGAAGTATCTGTTTAATAAAACGGGAAAAATTTGACCGAATGAGGGAAATATGAGATAGTGGAAGGTGTTTCTGATGGGAGGAAACACCTTTTTTCTATGCTGTGAAAGGAGTTATGCAGGGTGTCGCGTTTAACTGCCGGTTTGATTGTCTTTGTCGGGGCGGCAGGCTACGGCGTATTGGCCACGTGTGTTAAAATTGGCTATGACAAAGGATTCCATGTAGGTGAGATCACAGGGAGCCAAATGTTTTTGGGGGCTGTCATCCTGTGGATCCTTGCTTTGTTTAAAGTCCGTCCCTGGCCAAAGTTGGCTTGGAAAAATACACTGCTTCTCATGGGGGTGGGCACTTTCACTGGGTTAACCGGTGTCTTCTACTATACTTCTTTAGCATCCTTGCCGGCTTCCATCGCCATTATTTTATTATTCCAGTTTACGTGGATCGGTGTCCTTTACGAATGGCTATTTGACCGCAAAAAGCCAACCAAAGAAACCTATTTCAGTTTAGGGCTGGTCCTGATGGGAACCATACTGGCTGCCAATGTGATTGAAGGTGACTTTTCCGCGTTTAACTGGTTCGGCTTGCTGATGGGTTTATGCTCGGCTTTTACCTATGCTGGCTTTATCTATGCCAGTGGAAAAATATCCACCAATATCAGTCCCTGGTTGCGCAGCCCGCTTATGATTACCGGCTCTGCCCTAGCCATATTTCTTATTTTTCCCCCCACGTTTTTTACATCTGGAGTGTTGGGGGAAGGATTGTGGTATTTGGCGCTGATAATGGCTTTTTTTGGAGCTGTTCTGCCCACTGTTTGCTTTACGGTGGGCGTCCCCTACATTGGCAGCGGCTTGGCCACCATCATCAGTTCGGTAGAGTTGCCCGTTGCGGTTTTGATGGCCTGGATCGTCTTATCTGAATCGGTTTCGCCCTTACAGTGGGCAGGAGTGGTCATGATCTTGGCAGCAATTGCTCTGGGTGAGCTGAAAAACCTGCGAATGAATCAAAAAAAGAAAAAAAGCTTATCAAGTGTTTGACAAATTAATGGGGAAATGATAAGATGGAGTCAAATATTAAGGAAACCCACTGGCTCCTTAATATTTGTCCAATTTCATACGTTCGGTCAAGATGGATGTTGAATTTGTAAGTCGTACCTGTAAAGGAGGACTTTCAAGTTTAAGGTCCTTCTTGGGTACGACTTTTTTACATCTTTAACCCCCCATCTTCCGAACAGCACTATTTCAAGGCAGTAGCCAGAAAGTAGGAGGTTATTTTAACATGCAACAAGGTGTCGTAAAGTGGTTTAATTCTGAAAAAGGGTATGGTTTTATTGAAGTTGAAGGTGGCAATGACGTATTTGTACACTACAGTGCCATCCAAGAGGAAGGTTTCAAAAGCTTAGAAGGTGGTCAGCGTGTGCAATTTGAAATTGTACAGGGTGAACGCGGGCCCCAAGCTGCAAATGTGATCAAACTTTAAAAAGTACAAACAAAAAGTACAAACAAACGAGACATGCTTTATTCACTATAAGTCACGTTTTGTCCATAGATTCGGTACGTGAAGTTGAGTAAAGCAACAAAAGCCTTTGGTCAGAGGAAACCAAAGGCTTTTCTATGTTTGCTTATAGTCCTGATCCGCATCTTCATGATCCGGGAGTTCAGATTCGGCCCAAGGGCGTTCATTTATGGCCCCTTGAAACTCAAGACCGCACAGGGAGCAGCGCAGGAGATGAATGCACTGATGTTTAACAAGGTCGGGATAACCATTGGTTAATTTAAGGTCATCAATTTCACGGTAAGGACTATATGGCTCATAGTAGTCGGATAGTTTCCCCAGATCATCAACTACAGTGGCACACCGGGGACAGGAATAGGTCAATGTTTCTAAACCGTTGCACACCGGGCAAATCCACATGAGGAAGTCCTCCCTCCCCGCTGGTCTTGTTGAGTTTTAGTGTAGCCTGCAGGCGGGGTTCTATTCAAGAAGGCACAGAACTTGATATAATGTATATACAGGAAGTTTAGCATTGGAGTGAGCCATATGGGAAAATATACACTAGTTAAACATTTTTGGATGGCCTGTGCCCACGCCGTCAAAGGGGCAGGCAAGTGTGAAAGGATTCATGGTCATAATTTTAAAATAACCTTTTGTGTAGAAGGAGAAAAATTGGATGACAACGGGATGTTGATTGACTTCAGGGAAGTGAAACATTCCCTGGAGAAAAAATATGATCATCATTTGCTCAATGACTTTCCGGAATTTAATCCTGATCAAGGCGGAGCTAGCCCTTCCACGGAAAAAGTAGCCGAAATATTTTTCCAGCATATTAAAGCCTTATGTAAGCAAAAGAAAAATCAACCGCGCCTGAAGTGGGTTGAGGTGCAAGAAACAAACGAGGCTTATGCCCGGTACGAAGAATAAAAAAGGCTTATCTTGCCTGGCCAGGCAAGATAAGCCTTTTGCATTTGTTTTGTCCGTTACCCTAAATAGTTGTCCAGAGTGGTTTAGCCCACCACGCCCAACCATTCGAGAAACGTCATCACACTGAACCAGCCGAAAACCAGCATGGAAACAAAGGAAAAGGCAACACCAAGAAGGTTTTTATCCCTGGCAGTATGTATCAACCCGAGCAGGCATAAAATGGTAATCAGTGAAGTGATGACGATGAACAGCATGGCTTTGTGCCCTCCTTTTGTCCAAACTATGGGTTGCAACCCTTTTGCTTACTTTCCTATTTTAACACAAGCGTGACGGTTGTCGAGGGTTAGGCATATAAGTATACAAAAGGGCAAAACAGCGGGAGGAAGGTTAAATTGAGTTCCGCCGTTGTCACGTTAAAAGCTTCCCATTACCCTGAGGTATACTCCTTTTTATCTCAACAGGAACCCTGGTCCATCATTGCCTTTGATGCGCTCCTGACACACGGACTCAGCCGCCCTGGTCATCATTGGTTCGCTGAAGTGGAACACGGAGAGATCAAAGGCGTTATTTATCATCATGATCAATTAGTCCAAATCTGCTATGCCTCGTTCTCCCAACATACCGTTTTGGGAACGTTTCTTAGCAAATACCTTTCTTATTTTATCACACATGGAGAAAAAAAACAGCTTAGCTGGTTAAAAAAACAACTTACTCGCTATGAGAGCAAGTGTCTGGAGCAAAGTCTGTTCGTGGTTCAGAGTAAGCGCACACCTCACTTAATCAACCAACCCCTTATGGGGTTAAAAAATATACGCTTTCGGCCAGCTGTCCCTGCTGATTATGCCCGCCTCGCTGCCCTCTATGCAGGTTCGGAAGTGGAGCAGCAGGTGGATGGCCAGCTCGTGTGGGAGGCTGTCAGACGGGGCAGGGTGATCGTAGCTGAACAAAAACAACTGGCAGGAACGGTCATGTGCCTCAAAGAAAGTCCCCGTTATGTTTTGCTGGGAGGATTGTACGTGGCACCATGGGCCCGTTCGCAGGGCATCGCCAGCCTGTTGGGACAAAAAATGGTGCAACAGGTGCTCAAGAGAGGAAAAAAGGTTTGTTTCTACTATCGAGATTCCAGTTTAACGCCATTTTATCAACGGGCCGACTTTCAACCGATCGGTTACTGGAACAGTTACTCCTTTACTTCGAAGCAGACGATGTTTTTTAACGGTTCATCCTGATGGCGGCCGGGACCGAAGTACAGGTGCAATGGTCCGTCCTCGGTCAATGGCTTTCCGTTTAAGGCAAAGGCAAGGTAGCATTTTTTTGCTTCAGCCAGTGACAGGACAACCGGCTGGCTATTCTTGAGGTGGCAAACCACTTTGTTGGCGCCAGGCAAAGGCTCAGCATGGTCCAAGAAAGGCTCGAAGGGGATCGCATAAGAACCGCTAATCTCCCGCTCAGGGACCTGTTTTGCTTCCCCGGTGCGGATATACGTGTCAAGATCAATTTTGCGCTTATCAAAGATCCATACACCGGGGTCCAGGTTAATGGTAAATTGAGTGGCTCCTTTAATGGGAACAACGGCTGACATCATTGTTGCCTCCTTTAACATGGTTTGTTCATTCCTTTTTCATTATAAAGGCAATCGGGTTAAGAATCCATCTGCTCCTCTTTTGTGTGTATACATGCACGCCTGGGGGTCATCCTAAAAACTAGAGAAGAGGTTCACAACGTGATAAGAGAGGGACAAGCATGTTACAGTCGAAGTGGATGGAGACGATTTCTGTCTCCCGGTTGCAACATGAGTTGGAAGAGCTGCTCCATGAGCATCGGCCGGATGGGCAAGAAGGGCAAGTGGCAGAGTATATTCCGGCCTTAAAACAAGCAAACCCCTCACACTTGGCAGCCAGTATTTGTCTCTTAGCAGGTGAGCAAGTGCAGGCAGGGGATGTGGATATCCGCTTTACCATGCAGAGCATGTCCAAAGTGATTACCTTGGCCATGGCCTTGATGGATTGTGGTGAAGCATGTGTTTTTGAGAAAGTTGGCATGGAGCCGACCGGTGATCCGTTTAACTCGATCATGAAGCTGGAAATCATGAGGCCAAATAAGCCTCTCAACCCGATGATCAATGCCGGGGCCATTGCGGTAACCTCGTTATTGCACGGCTCTGGCACTGAAGAGAAAGTGGAGCGTATTTTAAGCTTTGTCCGGCGGCTGGCCCGCAATCCAGCAATTGGTTTTAATGAAGACGTTTACCGTTCGGAACAAGAAACAGCTGACCTTAACCGGGCGCTTGCTTATTTTATGAAGCAGTACGAGGTGATTGAAGGCGATGTGGAAGATGTGCTTGACGTCTATTTCAAACAGTGTGCCATTGAAGTGAACTGCTGGGATGTGGCCCGTATCGGGGCCGTTTTTGCCAACAGGGGGCGTGATCCCGAAACAGGGGAAGTCATCATGCCAGAACATGTGGCAAAAATATGCAAAACGTTTATGGTGACTTGTGGTATGTACAATGCTTCGGGAGAATTTGCCATTCGTGTGGGCATTCCTGCCAAAAGCGGTGTTTCCGGGGGAATCATGGGGGCGGTTCCCCATTGCATGGGCATTGGCATCTACAGCCCGGCACTGGATGAAAAGGGTAACAGTGTGGCAGGCGTCCGTTTGCTCCAATCTCTGTCGGCGAGGTGGGGATTGTCTATATTTTGACCCGTATGAGTAAAATTTCAGAGGGCAAACACACATTCGCCAATCCCTCTTCATGCCGTTAATAGCTCGTCTGTTAACGGCATGAAGAGGCCCCTAAAAAGCAAAAGACA
>NZ_BMKZ01000064.1 GCF_014644735.1 Caldalkalibacillus thermarum
ATCTGCGGTACGGGAAGTTCTAGTTCTTACGGAAGAGAAGTTTCAAGAGCTTTTCGATCAGTTTTTGTCGAGTTTGCCCAATTATATCAAGGGTTTACTCGGTGTTTCTGTCTGCGAAAGTTGAGTTTAAATACTTTAAAAGAAGAACTAACTAATGAAGGATTCAAGTACCAAGTAATTTCGTTCAAGAAAAGTTAATAGTACAAGGAAAGGAAAGAGTTTTTGTGCAAAGCTTAGGAGATTAAACAATAGGTATTGCTCCTTTCTTTTCCTTGCGTTAAAGGAAAATCTAACAGATTTTTTAAGTATGTCATTCATCGATTATTTGAATTATATGAACATTTTTATGCTTATTTTTATATTTTTTCCCTAATCTTCTTTGAATAATTTTACCGGCTAATTTACCTAATTCTTGTTTTTTAGACTTTTTAATTGCTGTTCGGCTCACGGATTTTTGTTTATTTGGTTCATCTTTTCGTATAATTTTTTTGCCTTTCTGCTCAATATTATTATCAATTAATTTGTGTTTTTGAGATGTTTTTTTCTTTCCTTTTTTTAATGTTTTCGGAGAATACATTTGTACTTCTTTTGGTGAATAATTAAATCCGGGCTCTTTTCTTTTTAGGGTGATTTCCAAAGGTTTTTGATTGATATAAATGGTCCTATATCCAGCACCACTACGATCTTTATCCCAACGTAAGCGAGTCATAATTACCACTCCTTGGTAATTTATTAAATTCGGGGTCGATGCATTGACGCCCTATACTATACCAAGAGGGATCTTTTCTTTATCAAACTTCAAATTCTTTTATTAGAGAAATGCTCCTTATAATACTGTGAAATTCCGTTTTCAGTTTCAGCTTGTAATCAGTAACCAGGATTTTGAATAAAAACTTAGATAAATTATACCATAAATAAACTGAGTAACGATAGAGATAGATAGATTGGAATAACGCCAACAACTGATCTTACTCAATCGTCTGAATTGTGTCAGCCCTTAATAAAAAGTGTATGCATAAATATTAACACTGCCTAAAAGAAAGAATTAAAGAATTAATGAAGATAATCCATAATGGAGAAGAATGAGCAAAGCAAACCTTCTACGCACCTTTTCCTCGGTAGATGATCTGATTAGAGTGAGAGGAACAGGAGAAGGAAGGCTTAAGAATATTAAACAGCAGGGAATGGCGTGTGTAGAGTAGGGAGAAGGATCATAAAACGGAAATAACAGATTGTAGCCAGTAAGACTGTTTTGCTATTAGCGGGGGAACAGAAAAGGATATGAATCTTTCTGTGTCCTCCCTTTAGACTGACCAGTGATATGGTTTAATTGTTTATGCACGGTTAGCAACTTATAAAAGAAACAAAAAATTTTATTAGAACAATTGTTCGGTGACATCCTTGTGTCAAAATAACGTGTTATTATGATAACGAAATGATGATTTTGTAGGGGTTACAAAAACACCCTATTATTTGTAAGTAGATGCACCATGGAGATCATAGCATTAACTTCCTTAAAGTTGCTGCATTTTATGTTATCCCATTTTGATTCCATATTTGATTCAAATGTGAGTCGTGTACTCTTTCGAAAAAACGCTTATGGTGAAAATTAAGGTATATATATAATGGTAATTTATTTGCAGTTCATGATTTTTAGTTAATCATAGACTTAAATTGAATAGAGAAGGGGGGATAAAAAACAACATTTAAATCCTTATGTCTACAAAATACATAAATATAAAAATAGGAGGCGATTCGTATTATGTTCTTTAAAAACCGACATGTTTCAGTCATTGTTACATTATTTTTGGTCTTTATTTTAGTCTTTACTCCAGCGCTCGAAACTTTAGCTGGAACTCACGTATCAGGCGAACCAGATCGTCTTGCTGGCCAGAACCGATATGAAACTGCTGTTGAAATTTCCAAAGCCGGCTGGCCCGATGGGGCTGAAACAGTCATTTTGGCCACAGGAGAAAGGTTTCCTGATGCCTTAGCAGGGACGACACTGGCTTATAAGTACGATGCGCCAATCCTCCTGACACGAGGGAAAGAGTTAACCGATGTAACAAAAAAGGAGATTCAACGTCTTAAAGCAAAAAAAGTAATTATTCTCGGCGGTGAAAGTGCTGTTTCAAAGCAGGTTGAGAATGCGCTAAAGAACATTCAACTTGAAGTAGAACGTATTTACGGCAACACAAGATATGAAACCGCCGTTAAGATCGCCGAACGCCTTGGCTATGATAAAGAAACTGTTATCATTGCTAGTGGGCAGAACTTCCCAGATGCATTAGCCGTTGCGCCTTATGCTGCAAAAGAAGGAATCCCAATTTTACTCACTCAAAGAGATAAACTTCCTACTGAAACTAAAGAGCCGCTTAAAGGCGTAAGACAAACTTATGTCATTGGTGGTACTCAGGCTGTCGGTGAAGAAGTTTTTGTTGAGCTGCCCAACGCTAAGAGAATCTTTGGTCAGAACAGATATGAAACCGCGGTAAAAATCATTGAAGAATTTGGTTTAGATACTTCAAAGTCTTTTGTTGCAACGGGTGAAGATTTCGCAGATGCGTTAACCGGTGCTGCTCTGGCAGCCAAAGAAGGTTCACCAATCCTGCTAGTCGCTAAAGAGAGAGTTCCAGAACATGTTCAACCTTTACTTGAAACAATTAGAGAAGCCATCATTCTTGGAGGCCCGGGTGCTGTCGGTCAAAAAGTAGCTGAACAATTGCGCCCAGATCACACCCTACCTCCCAAAGATGATCCTGATGGAGAACTACTTTATGGGCACTTTATTGATGTGGGTCAGGGTGACGCTACACTCCTACAAGGCCCAGACTTTACTGTTCTGATTGACGCTGGCCGACATGACAGAAATGATGTTGTGCCGTATTTACAATCTGTTGGTGTTGAATCTATTGATTTGTTAGTTTTAACACATCCACATGCTGATCATATTGGGCAAGCAGATAAGGTTCTAAATACCTTTGAAGTGACAGAAGTATGGATGTCTGGGGATGAACATACGTCCTTAACCTTTGAAAGAGTGATTGATGCTATTGCCGAATCTGGTGCAAATTACAACGAGCCTCGTGCCGGTGAAGTATATGAAATCGGTTCTCTAACAATCGAAGTGGTCAACCCAGATGAACTCACTGGCGATTTCCATGAGGGGTCTATCAGTCTCCGGGCCATTTACGGAGATATCAAGTTTTTGTTTACCGGTGACGCTGAGGCACAGACAGAAAAAGCCATGATTGAACGAGGACATGATTTGAAAGCTCATATCTTCCAGGCTGGTCATCATGGATCTAGCACATCAAACACTCAGGAATTTCTTGAAGCTGTTCAGCCCGAAATCATAATCTATTCAGCGGGTAAAGATAATCCATACGGCCATCCTCATAAAGAAGTGGTTCAGCGGATACTGGACATGGGTATAGCCTTGTATGGAACCGACGTCCATGGTACAGTCATTGTTGAAACTGATGGTAAAACCTATGAAATTAATACTGAAGTTGGTGGCGAGATTGAAATCCCGGTCGAATGCATTGATATTAACTCAGCCTCATTTGAGGAATTACAGCAAATTGTTCATATCGGTCCAGAAAGAGCACAACAGATCATTGAACTCCGTCCATTCTACTCCTTAGACGATTTGTTGCGAGTAGATGGTATTGGACCATCCAGATTACAAGACATTAAAGACCAGGGGCTTGCATGCGTACACCCACCAGAAGAGGATGAAACAAATTGATTGAAAAAGGTGTCATTGACCGTATAGTAGATAACAAACACGCTGTGATTTTAATCGGGGATGATGAGAGGGAAATCATCATCCCCTCCCATCTGCTTCCTTTAGGGGCAAAAGAAGGGACTTGGTTAAAGGTTACCTTTGACGGTGATAAAGTGACTCAAATAGAAATTAATGAGGCTGAGACAGAGAGGGCTAGAGAAAGGATCAGCGCAAAATTAGCAAAACTGAGGGAAAAGAAAAAGAGTAACTTTAAGAAAAAATAATTTACTAAACCGGCTGGTAAACCCTAAAAAGGAACAGGCACACCTGGAGTGAAATTGTGTGCTTTTTGTTTTTTGTTATCCATCAAGTAATGGACGTATAAACTGCTATAAGAATAAAAATCAGGTTGTATTTGAAGAAAGGCAGGAACAAACAGATACCTGTCGAACTAGTAAAATATGACTACCTAATTAGGAAGAGAATTAATTAAATGAAACAAGTATATGTGCGTGGCTCAACGCTTGTCATTTTGTCCTATATTTGGTTTATAGTTTTTATCTGGACAGTTATTGTTGAGTGGATGAAAGGAAACGATTTTGACTCTTTTTATCTAATTGCCGTATATATGGGGGTTGTATTGTGGTTTAATCGAAAAGTGGAAAATAAAACGGAACAAAATAAAGATAAGTCAATTTTTGAGATTAAATACGTTCTTACATCCTTACCAGAGTATTAGGAAGATGGTAGTTGACCCAAAAACAAAGGTAAGAAATACACAAAATGATGGAATATATGTGGGTATGATTCTTAAGTAATATGTAGATAAAGGACATCCAGCAATTTTTTGGGTTGGATGTTTTAGTTATCGCGGGGAGGAAAATGAATGAATACAGAGGAAAATGCAAAGTCTTTGATTGATGAACATTTAAGAGCTTTGAATTGGAATTTGGCTGATTTTACTCAGATAACCAAGGAGTATTCGATACCGAGCGGAGAACGAGCGGACTATGCCGTATTAGTGAACGGTTTGCCCGTTGCAATTATTGAGGCAAAAAAGCAGGGGATGGATTTGAATGCGGCTTTGCTGCAAGCAAAAAATTACGCCAAGAAATTAAACGAACACGGTAAAGAGGTCTACCTGATTTTTGCCTCAGACGGCAAAACGTTTTACCGTCAAAATCTTAAAGCCAATACCAGACCAGAAAAAATCAGCAGGCTAATGACATATGCCGAGATAAAAGATTTTCTAAACCCGGAAACTGATATTCTTTTGGCGGGTTTAAGGAATTATCAAAAAATTGCCGTCTCACAGGTGGTAAGCGCATTTCAATTAGGTAGAGACAGAACCTATATCGAAATGGCTACCGGAACAGGAAAAACGATAACAGCGGCGGGAATAATTGGGAAGCTTTACAAAGTCGGCCTTGTTCGGAGCGTCTTATTTTTAGTAGATAGGGATTCTCTTGCTGAACAGACAGTCCGTTCTTTCAATAAGGTATTAGGTGATACCTTTAAAATAAACCGCTTGACCGGCACAAAAGAGGATAAATATAACGATATTTCTGTTTCAACAATTCAGTTTTTGTATGTAAATGATAAGTATCGTGCATACCCGAATAATTTTTTTGACTTGGTAATTCTTGACGAGTGCCATCGGTCATATTTTGGAGATTGGCACACGGTTATTGAGCATTTCAGGACTGGCAAGGCCAAAGTTTTAGGGTTAACAGCAACTCCTTCTGATAAGGAAACGCAGAGTACCGACGATTATTTTGGAGAGCCGGTATTCAGATACAGCTACTATCAGGGAGTTAAAGACGGCATACTGGCTTTTACCGAGAGATATAAGTTCCTGACCAATGTAGACCTCAGCGGAATTCATGACATGGGTTTTGACTTTGAGCCGGAAGACCTTGGCAGACGTGTGGATGTCCCGCGAAGGAATGAATTAATAGCCGAAAAATATTTTGAAGTAATAGGATATGAGCAGACGCATACGATTCCAAAGACACTGGTTTTTGCGGCAAGCATAGCGCATGCCAATCATTTGCGCGATGCGTTGATAACAAAATACAACGAACTGAACAAACTCCCAAAGGACTCAAGCGAAGCAGAAGACTTTATAGTTGTAATACATAATCAGGTGAGAAACGCCTCTGAACTGATTAGAAAGTTTCAGGAAATCGACAGTGAAATTCGTATTGCCGTTTCCGTAGATATGCTATCCACCGGTATTGATGCTCCTGACATCGAAGTTCTTGTAATGGCTAGGCCCACAAAGTCAAAAATTCTCTATGTTCAAATGAAAGGACGTGCCACTCGTAAGTGTAACGAGCAAGAACACGGCAAGACAAAGGAAAGCTTTAAACTTATCGACTTTGTTGACCTTGCAGGTATTGAAGAGGTTGTTACTGATGAAACTTTAGAAACTGACGAAATAATAGAGAGCACTGAAGAAACAGAGGTATCTTCTGACGGTGAAAAGATGCCTTCAGATAAAGAAGATGGTGAGGGTAAGGAACCTAAAGAAACTGAAAAAATCGAAATGGTGATTGCTGATGTCCCCGTCTGGATAGTCAAGTCAGAAATTGTTACTTCATCTGCTTTTGAGCATATTAGAAAGCAAATTGAGCCGCAACTTAAAGCTATTAAAGAAAAGACGGTTTTAAAAGAAAGATTTGTTCAGGCAGTTTTATCATGGGAAGCTTTGAATCCTGGTATTCCGGTTGATGAAAAATATCTTGAGGCTTTTGGGTTTGACATCAGTACCTTAAGGGATATTTACGGCGAAGTCACTGCCACTTACAAAGATTTTATTGATGTCGCCCTTGGTAAAACAAGGTTTAAGACTGTTGAAGAAAAGAACAGGGATGCTGTTATTGCTCATTTGAAGGAGAAAAAGCATTTGAACGATGAACAAGTGGAATTTATTATGATGTTCTACGATTTTAAGAAACGCAATCCCGCTCTTACCTTTACCCAGTTTTCTAACAGCCAGCTTCTTCAACAAAAGGGTGGAATTGCCCGGATAAAGGGACTATTCGGTTCGCTGGACAAATTTGTTCAGCTTTATGACGAGATAAAAGCAGTATCATTTCTTGATGTGTAACGGAGGGAATATTAATGGCGCAAAACAATAACAAAGTAGATTTTCACAGGCTTGGTTCTGAGCTTTGGGATATTGCCAATATTTTTCGAGACGATACTCTCAAAACCACCGAGTATCTGGAAGAATTTAGCTATTTTTTGTTTCTAAAGCTCTTTGACGAGAGAGAAAAACAAAGAGAAGAACTCGCCCGTTTGGATGGAACTAAATTTGTGCCTGATTTACCAAATCACCTGAGGTTTTCCACATGGGCAGAAAAGATTTTGGCAAGTGATGGAAAAACCGTAAAGACTGACAATGGAGAGTTTACTATAGTCGATTATGTTAGAAACATATTTTCCGAACTGGCCGAAGTTAAGGACCACGATGGCAGGGATTTAAGCCTTTTCAGACGGCTATTTAAAAATCATATATGGCGTATAAGGTACAGCCCGACCATTAAAGAATTGATAAAACGGCTGAAAGACCTTGAGCTTGAACAAAATTTTGACGTTATGGGCAGAGCATACGAATTTGTTGTTCAAAAGCTTGGCGAACAAAAACAGTACGGTCAGTATTTTACTCCTCGCCACATCATTCATTTCATGGTGGAACTTGCTGACCCGGAAATTGGGGAAAAAATATATGACCCTGCGGCTGGTACGGGAGGCTTTATTCTGCGTGCCTTCGAAGTAGTAAAGGGCAAAATTGATAATCTTGTAAAAGCGGGGATGAGAGTTAACGAGTCTACTGCCGCATATAATGGGGTTCAATTTGATGAAGCTGAAATGCTTTACCGAAAACTGAAGGAAGAGTCTCTTTATGCTGTGGAGAAGGCTCCAGACGTTTACAAGCTTGCCCTTATGAATATGATATTGCACAATGACGGTAAATCCAACCTCTTTGAGGCTGACAGCTTAGACAATCGAGCACAGTTAGAACATAAAGAAAAGTATGATGTAGTGTTAACTAACCCACCATATGGTCCACTTGCTCAGTCGCGGGTTGGCACTTTTGAGTTCCATGCCAAACGCTACGAAGCATTGTTCATCCAGCATATTATGGCAGCGTTGAGACCTTCTGAACCAGCTAAAAAGCATTCCAGAGCAGTAGTTATAATCTTGGACAAGATTCTGTTTGACAATTCTTCTGTATTCAAGAATATACGCATGAAGCTCTTACGAGAGTTTGATTTGAAAGCTGCCTTTTCCATGCCGGCAGGCATTTTTCAGCCGTATTCCGGTGTCAAAACGACAGTGCTGTATTTTGAAAAACCCACAAAAGAAGAATGGAATGAGACAAAGAAACAAAATGCTTACACCACAAAGCAGGTACTGTTTGTTGATGTGAAAGATGACGGATTTACCTTAACGACCCAGAGAAGGCCAATTAACGGAGCTTTTCAGGGTGATGAGCCGAACATTTACGAGCCGCCTTGTGGGAACCTGCCTAAAGCGGTGGAAGTGTTTAGAAGATGGATAGATTGGCTTAATAACCCAACAAAGGAACTGCCTGATTTTATAGATAATGATTTCTGCTGGGCGGCGACGATTGAGGAAATCAAGGCGAAAGATTATAACCTTAACCCGGGGCTATATAGGAAGACGATAAAAGGAAAGCAGAAGTGGGAGGTTGTTAGTCTAAGGGAAATATGTGATATTCAAAAAGGAACTTCCATAACTAAAGCTGATACAGTTGAAGGCAATGTACCTGTGATAGCTGGAGGACAGGAGCCTGCATATTACCATAACCAAAGCAATAGAGACGGCAACATAATTACCGTCAGTGCCTCAGGTGCTTATGCTGGGTTTGTCAACTATTTCGATATTCCAATATTTGCCTCCGACTGTACAACAATTAAGTCTAATGATGAGGAAAAAGCATTAACTAAATATATTTTTTATATACTTAAATCGCGTCAAGAAGATTTATATAAGCTCCAACGAGGAGCAGGGCAACCTCATGTTTACCCGAATGATCTGGCCAATATCCAAATCCCTCTTCCACCTCTTCCCTTTCAACAGGAACTGGTTGCTCGGTTGGATAAGCAGCAGGCTATTATTGAGCAGTGCAATGCTATGGAAAAGACCATTCTTGAAGCTGGAATCGACGACAGTATTTTTGAAGGAGATTGGGAATGGGTGGAGTTAGGTGAACTAATAGCGTTACGAAATGGCATAAGCATCTCAAATACGCTTGTTTCTAACAGAGGAAAATATCCAGTTTGTGGTAGCAACGGTATTTATGGATATACTGATAATAACGATAAATTACTGTTTGGTGAAACTATTGTGGTTGGCAGAGTTGGAGCTTACTGTGGAAATGTGCATTATTATGATGTGCCAATTTGGGTAACCGATAATGCTATTGTTGTTACTGTTACCAACAAGGACAAACTAAAAACCAAATATCTTTATTACTTTCTCCTGAGCAAAGATTTGGGAAAATATGCAAATGTGACAGGTCAGCCCTATATATCACAAAGTATAATAAGTTCACTGAAAGTTCCGCTTCCTCCAATTGAAAAACAGCAGAAAATAATGGATTTCCTTAACGTTCAGTTTGAAACGCTGACCAATATCAGAAGGCTAAAGGAAAACGCAAAACAGACCATAAAAATGATTCTGGACAGGGAGGTGTTTGGAGAGTAATGCACACCTCGGTTATCCTGTCCGAAGCGCTGAGATATTTTATTGACAGCGAGCATTTTGAGCTGTCGGTTGTACTATTTGCTGTGGCCGTTGAGCGGCTTATGAAACAGCGTTTATGTGAGCTTGACGATGTGCTGGTGCTGGATAAAAATAACAGTGTAGAACATCTGGTCAGGTTTAAGAAGCTTCAGGATAAAGTTAAAAATATCCAGTCGAGACAAAACCTTATGACCCGTAAAGAAAGGCGCGAGACCTTTCTTACCATTCCGTACAATGAAGTTATTTCACGATACGAAGCGATGTTTAATCTAAACATTGAAGAGGACGAGGCTGTTACGGATAAGCACGAATTGAAAAGAATTCGCGAAGAGCGGGACAGAAGAAAAGCGGCCCTAGTTCGATTAGGCAACATGCGCAATAATATTGTCCACTATTTCGAGTATTATTTTAACCCTGTGGATGAAGGTTTGTTTATTCTTAATGAAATATTACCCTTTATCCGGGAAATGATTCAGGAAGTATCTGATGCGCACAAATATGAAGACATTTTTAATGAGACTGTTTTTGAGAAACTTAAGGCAAAGGAAGAAGAACTCACAAGGCAGCAGTCTGATACCCTAAGCCAAAAATTAAGGGAAAAGAAGGAAGAATATAGCGAGCTAAATCCTGAATTAATTGAGGAGAGGAAAAAAATCAACATCCGTTCTTCCTATGATGAAAGGGAGATTGTACGCGACAGTATGGAATGTCCAGCGTGTGGTAATGTATCTTTTTGTGTGTTAAAGCTCTACTCGGATTCGGAAGAAGACCAAAGCGGCCAATTTATAACTGTAGGCAAATGTTTTGTATGCAGGCTGAAACTGTCTGAGGATGAGCTTAAAAGCACTGGGATGTTATAAACCCCCAGTGTTTCTTTTGTGTTGTGAGCGTCGAGCTCAATTGAACAATTTTCACTAAATCTCTTTGAAAACTAGCTATTTACAATATGGTTTTCTTGTGTTTTAAATGATAACTGTCACCGGTTAGATGAATCATCTTGCTTTTAAAGTTATTCTGTTATCAATATCTCCAAATATTTCTTCAACCTTTTTAACATATCAGTCCGTGGGGACTTTTTATCCTTTTCCCAATTTCTAATGGTTTTCTCATCAACGCCCAAATATTTTGCTGCCTCTTCCAGTGTATGGCCATGATATAGGCGAGCCTTTTTCAACTTTTGGCCAAGTGTTTTTTCGGTGAGTTTATCGTAAAATCCAACATACCAGATGGGTTTATCCAGTGCTTTGGCCAACTTTTTAGCTGTTGTAACTTTCAACCCCGATTTACACTCATATACATCCTTTTCGATATTTCTGATATTTTCAGGGGTTAGCCCGGTTAGTTCCGCCAACTCACGCAAAAATAAATTTTTCTCCAATCGAGCCTTTCTAAGCCGTATTCCGGGTGTATCTTTTTCGTCTCCATGTACCATATGTACAAGGGGTGTGTGTTCCCGTTTAGTTATCACTTTTCCATAGGACTGAACCACACGCTTGTCC
>NZ_BMKZ01000065.1 GCF_014644735.1 Caldalkalibacillus thermarum
AAGGAGATTATCCAGACCATTGTCAAGGATATTGTTGTGCATACAATAAAAACACCCGGTAAACATAGAGATAAAGCAAATGTCCAGATAAACTATGTGTTTTCCATAGGTCAGGACTACACGGACATGGATTAAGAGCAATCACTAGCAGGAAAGAAGATGGAAAAATATACCTATGATGCTGGCGCGTGATGGTCACATGGCGCATTTCCAATGGCTCGCGCAAAGCCTCAATGACCGAACGTTTAAATTCCAAAAACTCATCCAGAAACAGCACACCGTGGTGAGCGAGACTAATCTCTCCAGGTTTAACAGGATTACCCCCGCCTAGCATACCTGCCACTGTGATGGTGTGATGGGGGGCTCTAAACAAACGGACGTTCCTCCGGTATGTGTCGCTGTCCCATATACCAGCCACACTGTGCACTTTGGCCATCTCCGTCCACTCTTCCTCTGTCAGCGGAGGCAAAATAGAAATCAAGCGTCGGGCCAGCATCGTTTTTCCGCTTCCCGGAGGCCCCACCATCATCATATGGTGGAAACCTGCCGCGGCAATTTCACAGGCACGTTTAACATGCTCTTGTCCTACAATGTCCTCAAACAATTCCGTATGAGCTTTGGGTTGCTCCCTATCATTGTTATCCCGCTTTTCGCTCATTCTTATGACCCGGGAGCAGCCAGCGGCCTTTTCTCCCTTATGATCAGGGGACTTTTCATCGGGTTTACCCCAACTTTCAGGCCTCAAGCAAATTTGTACCAATTGCTTCAGACTCTTGATCAAGATAGGGCGTATCCCCTCCAACGACTGGGCTTCAGCTGCATTGGCCACAGGTAAAAAAACATAACTGAAGCCTTCTTGTTTGGCCGCTAACAACAACGGATAAATGCCCTCGCTTTTTCTTGTGGTACCATCCAGGGCTAGTTCACCTATAAATAGCAGCCGTGAAAATTGGTTGCTCACTTTTTTGGGCACGCTCACTTGTCCGTCAGCAATCAAGATGGCCAAGGCCATAGCCAGGTCAAAAAAAGAACCTTCTTTGCGCACATGGGCCGGTGCCAGATTGACCGTGATCCGCTTGGTTGGAAACTGGTAGCCGCTGTTACGGATGGCGGATCGAACCCTTTCCTTAGATTCTTTCAGGGCTGTTCCCGGCAGACCGACAATGTCAAACTGGGGCAATCCGGGGGCAATGTCTACCTCAACTTCTACAATTTGTCCCTCAATACCTGACAAATGGGCTCCATACAACTTGACATACATCACCAAATCCCCTCAACCTTGGCAAAATTCCGCCTTTTTAGTTTAAAAAGCGTGCGGGTAACGCCTGACCCACGCTTGCTTCTGCTTCGTGTCAATATATACGGTGACCACGTCATATTGCGCATGAATCTCTGTCATGTTGCGCTGCAGGAGGAAAAGTTGGCTTACTTTCTGGATGGTAGCTTTTTTTCTGGGGGTAATCGACTCTTCGGCCGTTCCATACGCAGCGCTGCTCTTGGTGCGCACTTCAACAAAATAGAGACATTCTCCTTTTTTAAAGATCAGATCAATTTCCCCTGTGCGACAGCGAAAGTTGCGTTCTACTAATTCAAATCCAGCCGCACAGTAACGTTTTTCCACCAATTTTTCACCATAACTGCCCAGCCATTTGCGCCACTCACTCATGAACAATATCCTCCAAGCTTAATTGGCCGTTAATAAAGCTGCGCCGGTGTAATGGTGTTAATCCATAGGTATGTATCGCTTGCCAATGCTCTTTCGTTCCGTAACCCTTGTGGCGTTCAAAGCCATATTGTGGATAGCGCTTGGCCATTTCTGACATCCATCTGTCGCGCTCGACTTTGGCCAGAATAGAGGCAGCAGCAATGGAGGCTGAGCGGGCGTCTCCTTTCACAAGCGAACGCTGGCTGATCTGAAGCGGGATCGCCATGGCATCTAGTAACACATAGTCCGGTTTGTGAGCCAATCCTTGAACAGCCATAACCATGGCTTTTTTGCTGGCCTGATACACATTAATGCGGTCAATCTCTTCGGCATCCACGAAGGCCACGTGATAAGCAACCGCCTTTGCTTTAATTTCTTTGGCCAGCTCTTCCCGCAAAGCTGCACTCAGTTGTTTGGAATCATTAAGCTCCTCAAGGCTTATTTGTTCAGGCAAAATAACCGCTGCCGCTACCACCGGGCCAGCCAAAGGACCCCGGCCAGCCTCATCTACACCGGCAATGGCGGTATAGCCTTGCTCCCTTAACTTCTGCTCCAAGGATATCAACCGCTCCCAGCGGGCTTGTTTTACCTGTTTGGCCTCTTCCTGGCGCAGCCACCGGCTGACCAGCTGCCGGACACCTTTGCGCTGATCCTGTTCTAAAAAAGGTAAGGCGGCTTCAACTTCCCGCCTCTCGGCCTGATAAATCCATTCCCTTATCTGGGTGACCGTCATTTTGGATGTGTCCATCCGCTTCTTCCTTTCCGATTTCTTCCTTTCCAAACCATTACTCTAAGGTTTTAATGATCTCTTCCATATCCTCGGGCAACGGGGAATCAAAGATCATCTGCCGGCCAGTTGCAGGATGTTCAAAACCAAGGACCTTGGCGTGTAAAGCTTGTCCCTTAATGGGAAGGGTTTTGGCCGGACCGTAAACAGGATCACCGGCCAAAGGATGACCGATATACTTCAGATGAACCCGGATTTGGTGAGTCCGGCCTGTCTCGAGTTGGCATTCGATCAAGGTGTAACGGTTGAAACGCTTAATCACTTGAAAGTGTGTTACCGCCGGCTTACCTCCGGACACCACGGCCATTTGCTGCCGGTTGTGAGGATTGCGCCCAATGGGAGCATTAATCGTGCCAGAGTTGTGCCCCACTTGCCCGTGTACTAAGGCTACATATTTGCGAATCACACGATGCTCGCTTAATTGCTTGGCCAAGGAAAGGTGGGCCCGGTCATTTTTGGCCACCATTAACAAACCGGAGGTATCTTTATCGATCCGATGCACAATACCCGGCCGCAAAATCCCATTAATGCCAGATAAATTCTGGCAATGGGCCAGCAACCCATTAACCAGTGTGCCGCTGTAATGGCCCGGTGCAGGATGCACCACAAGTCCCCGCGGCTTGTTCACGACCAGGACATCCTCATCTTCATAAACAATGTCCAAATCCATCTGTTCTGGTTCTATGCTCAATTCACGCGGCGGGGGGACCCGCAACACCACATAGTCGTTTTCGCTCAACTTATAGTTCGCTTTAACGGGGCGGCCATTAACGGTCACACGTCCTTCTTTAATCCAGTTTTGAATCTGTGTCCGTGACCACTGCTCACATTCTTCTGCCAAAAATTTATCGATGCGCATCTCAATCGGATCATCATAAATCCAATCAAAGATCTGTTCCTTCGACATTGTTCACCGTTCCTTTGCCATGAACCATGTTCAAACCCTGGGTGTGTCCACACTCAAGTACCGTCTTGATTTTATGGCTGTTTATTCATTTTTATTCTGTTTAGTCTCTCTCAAGGTGTCTATTAGCATCAGGGCGACACCAATGACTAACGCACTGTCCGCCACATTAAAAATAGGATAATCATAGAAAAAGGTGCCGATGGTAATTTTGACATCTAAAAAGTCCACCACTTCTCCTGTCAACAAACGGTCGATAAAGTTGCCCAGGGCCCCGCCCAGAATAAGTGCTAGAGATAAGGATAAGAGTTTTTTCTGATCTTTAACCTTAATGAGATAATAAATGAGGCCTATGATCACCACAGTGGTCATCACAATGAAAAAAAGACGCTGGTTAGGCAAAATACCGAAAGCAGCACCGGGATTGCGATGGGAGGTCAAATAAAAAACGTTCTCAATAAGTGGAATCGATTGACCGATATCCATATAATGGACAACCAGCCATTTGGTCACTTGATCTACAGCCAGGACCACGAGTGCAATGAAAAAATAGATCATTTTCTTCCTCCATTTCCCTCTCAGTCTTCTCAAATTTTAACATATCCTCGGCCGTCAAAACAATCACACCTAAAAACCCCTTGAAATTAATAACCCCGGTTATAAGAAACCGGGATTTCAAGGGGCAAAGAGTCCTTCGCTTTTCACAGCTTGTGGTCTGGCATTGATGCATGTCTGACCATTTGTATTGGCAAGGTTAATTTTAAACGGCCCTAGGTATTATGATTCGTCGGTAATTGAATGATGGAAGACATGAAAACTTTCCCATAAGTCTTCCAATTCTTCCAGCCGCTTTTCCACTTTTTCTTTTTCGATACGTGTCACCGCGGTAATCAAGGCATTAATAATGCTGAGCGGTGCTACAAAAGAGTTAATAAAGGAATTAATGTCACTGGCTGCGGTGAGACGTATGTCCGAGTAGGGCATTAAAGGGGACAACATGTGATCCGTTAAACACATGGTTTTAGCCCCTTTTTCTTTGGCATATTTCATGACTTCAACCGTTCGCTTGGTGTAACGGGCAAATCCCATGCCTATAACCAGGTCTTTGTCTGTAATACCCAGTAAATGTTCCGAGATGCCATCTGCTTGAACAATCAGTTCAGTGTTTTGCAGAACCAGATCAAGATAAAACTCCAGAAAAGTGCCTAAACTTACTGCACTGCGGTAAGCGATGATATAAATATTTTCAGCTTCAATGATGGCTTTAACCCCTTTGTCAAACTCTTCTTTATCAATCTGCTGTAAAGTGGCCTGAAGATTGGCAATATCATCATGCAAAATCTCATGGACCACGCTTTTTCTCTTATCCCGGTTAGCTGCACTGGTCATTTGCAAACGTTCCACGGTGGTCCACTGGCGTTTCAAGGCTTCCTGCAAGTGGCGCTGCATGTCAGGGTAACCTTGGTAACCAAGGAAAACCGCAAAGCGAACCACCGTCGCCTCTCCTACGCCAGATAATTGGGCCATCTTGCTGGCAGTAAGGAAAGGAGCAGAATCTGGATGATTAATGATAAATTGGGCAATTTTCTGTTGTGACTTGCTCATCTGATCCATTTTATCCATGATCCGTTCGTAAATATCTGATTTATACAAATCAGATCGTCCCTTCCATCATTTTTACGCATCGGGACCATGAACAGTGACAAGAACTCCACAAGTAAATTGGGATGGTGCAGGAAGTGTCAGTCTTGGACCAGCGAACCTCTCGCCACCAGCAAGCGCTTGACTGCCGCTTCATAAGCATCAATCGTTTGCTGTATTTCACGATCACCATGGGCCAATGATAATGAATAACGGTTCAAAGGCTTAGTGTAAATCCCTAACGTTAAAAGATGATAGTCCAGCTCCCTCCTGAGGGAAAGATTTGCATTTTGCAGATCGCGGTAGTTCGTGATTTTTTCAGCGGTCATGACCACGTTAAAGATGGTCCCCATGCCCAACGTCTGCGCAGGAACTTGATAATATTTTAACACATTTTCCAAACCGCGTCTAAGCTTTTCAGTGGTTCTGACAATGGTTTCAAAATTGTCTTGGTCCTCCAGCACATCCAGTGTGGCCAGGCCGGCAGCCAAAACCGACGGATGTCCGTTATAGGTCCCGCTGTGGAAGAGAACGTCCTTCTTCTTCGAGGTGACATTCATTTCAAACACATCTTTTTTGCCGTGCGGAGAGGCGACTTCCATAATCTCTTTTTTCCCACCGACAGCCCCAATCGGGAATCCTCCGCCGAGCACTTTGCCTAGAGCCGTCAGATCAGGAGTCACGCCGTAAACAGACTGGGCCCCGCCGAGGGCGACCCGGAAGCAGGTTTTCACTTCATCAAAGATCAACAGGATGCCCAGTTCTTCTGTTAACTTGCGCAAGCCGCGCATAAACGCTTCAGTGGCTGGAATAAAACCAGCTTGTACAGGTTCCACGACAACGGCGGCCAGTTGATCAGCCTGCTCTTTTAAGATGGCAGCACAGGCCTCAAGATCATTAAATGGCAAAATCACCGTATGCTCTTGATAGTAAGGATCCACTCCTGCTGAATCGGGCACAGCAACAGGTCTGTCGGCCGGGCCTGCTTGTTCAAGCGGCGGATTGATGCTTAAGAGCACTTGGTCATAGCCTCCATGATAATGCCCTTCAAATTTGGCAATTTTCGGTTTGCCCGTGTAAGCATGGGCCACACGAATAGCCAGTAATGTTGCTTCTGTACCTGAGTTGGTGTAACGGACCTGCTCTATCCCTGGATACAACTTGATGAGCCGTTTGGCCATCTCCATCTCCAATTCATGGGGTGTTCCATAAATAGTGGTGCCTTTGGTTACCATCTGTCTGATGACCGCATTCATCACTTTTTGGTGGCCATGCCCCAGAATCAATGCCCCGTAAGCCAGCAAGTAATCCACATACTCGTTGCCATCAACATCTTTCAACCTTGCCCCTTCCGCTGCTTCCATAATAATAGGATAAGGCTCAAAATATTTTATATTGGCTGTCACACCGCCCGGCATCACTTTCTGGGCCTCTTTAAACAGTTCAAATGATTTTTGTGTCCTGCTTTTCAACAATTGAAGTGGATCTTGATGGGTTACAATCGCCATCGCTTTTCCTCCCCCGTATCTATCCAGTTCATATCATTCACGTTTATAAATTTGTGAAGGAATATTTCCTTCTTTTATTTTATTATATGAAATTTTTCTTTCATATTACACCCTTTTTAAGAAAAAAGCAATAAAAAATTAATTGAGTGTACAAATTAAAAAAAATGTATGGTATGATGGTGGTGGTTTACTGGAAAAGCTACTTTATCATGACGATGTTACAGGCAATGAGACATGAGTAACTACATAAGAAATAGTTTAAGGACAAAATTTATTTATAAGAATTTATTTTAGGATAATAAAAATAATAAATAGAGGGAATTGCTCCTTTAATGTTTCAGGATGCTCTTGACCTGTCATCCTGAAATAGTAAAGGGGTTAAAATAAAACTAAACCAAAGGGGGAATTCAGCTGTATGTTGAACAGAAAGTTTGGTTTACTGGTTTTGCTTTTGGCTCTGGCCTTAGTGATGACCGCCTGCGGAACTGCCCAGGACGATGGCCAGGAGCCTGAAGATGAAACGAATGGCGATACGGCTCAAGAGGCACCCCAAGAAGGTATTGGCGGATTTTATGTAATGGGAACCGGCAGCACCGGGGGCACTTACTATCCGTTAGGACAAGAAATGGTGAATGTGTGGAACAACCATATTGATGCCAACTTTGATGCCGTTGCTTCCGGGGCATCGGTAGAAAACCTGTCCAAAATTGGAACGGGGGAGTTTGACCTGGGGATGACAGTGCATATCCCTGCTCTAGAAGCGTACAATGGTGAAGGCGATTTTGCCGACGGCGCTGTAACCAACTTTGCTTTTATCGGTCACATCTATCCTGAAGTGCTCCAAATTGTGGTGCGTGAAGCAAGCGGCATTGAAAGCATTGAGGATCTGCGAGGCAAACGGGTAGCAATTGGACCTCCGGGAAGCGGAACGCAAGCAGCTGCAAAATTAGTTTTGGAAGCTTATGGTATTGGCGATGGCGACTATGAGGCTTTTGAAGAAGGATTCGGTGATGCCAGAGACCGTCTTCAAGACGGAACCATTGACGCCTCCTTCGGCTTGCTTGGCTTGCCTAACGCCGGTATTGAGGAATTGCAAGCCTCTGCTGGGGATGTCAAGCTCTTAGAAATCTCACCGGAAGCCCTGGAATACATTGAGGCAAACAGCGGCTATGAGGCATATACGATCCCGGCTGGAACCTACAACTGGATTAACGAAGACGTGACGGTTGTTTCCGCCTATGCTATCCTGGTGGCCAATACGGACACCGTTAATGACGACCTTGCTTATGAGTTGGCACGGGTCATGATTGAGCATGCTGATGAAAATACTCATCCTCAATCTGACCACACAACACTTGACAATGCCCTGCTTGGTTCCGAGGGCTTGCCAATTCACCCGGGGGCTGAGAGATACTATCGTGAACAGGGCATTTTAGATTAAAGGGCAGATCCGAGACACGCAACCAGAATTAATGGGGCCAGGCACAGTGTGTTTGGCCCCTTAATTGGCTTATCTAAGCAAAGGTGGTGACTTTCATCCATGACCGAACAAAATGCCAGTCAAACACAAGATTTACCACAAGCTGACACCCTTTTGGAAAAATACGACCGGGAAAGTGCCTACCGGAAAAAATTAGGTAAATGGGCTTGGGTTGTCTCCTTTTTAGCCATTTCACTCACATTGTTCCATCTTTATACGGCATCATTTGGCATACTGCGCTCACAGATGCAAGGTGCCATTCATTTGGGAACCGCTTTGGGATTGATCTTTCTCCTCTATCCGGCCAAGAAAGGCTTGCAGCATAAACAAAAAGGGGTTCCATGGTACGATGTGATCTTAGCCTTTACTGCCCTTTTTGTCGGCTATTATTTTGCCTTCTTTCTGAGTGAATTAACGGTGCGCATCCCTAGGGGCAATGCAACAGAACTGGATATCATTGTGGCTACGCTTGGCGTGGTGTTGGTACTGGAAGCCACTCGCCGTTGTGTGGGTTTGCCGATCGTCATCATTGCAACATTGTTTATTATATATGCTCTGTTCGGCCAGCAGATGCCTTTCTTCCCCCATCGCGGTTTTACGTGGGAAAATTTGGCCACCCGCTTGTATTTCAGTACGGAAGCCATTTTTGGTACACCCATTCAAGTATCCTCTAAGTTTATCTTTCTTTTTCTCTTTTTTGGCGTATTGCTGATCAAAACGGGAATCGGCCAGTTCTTTAATGACCTGGCTTTTGCTCTGACGGGCCGTTTTACAGGTGGCACAGCCAAAGCAGCTGTAGCAGCCAGTGCCTTGCAAGGAACAGTGACCGGTAGTTCTGTGGCGAATACGGTAAGTTCTGGGTCCTTTACCATCCCATTGATGAAGAAATCGGGATTTAAACCAGAGTTTGCAGCGGCTGCAGAGGCTTCTGCCTCAACAGGCGGCCAGTTGATGCCCCCGATTATGGGCGCCGCTGCCTT
Organism: Caldalkalibacillus thermarum; assembly: GCF_014644735.1. Taxonomy (NCBI): domain Bacteria; kingdom Bacillati; phylum Bacillota; class Bacilli; order Caryophanales; family Bacillaceae; genus Caldalkalibacillus; species Caldalkalibacillus thermarum. The sequence continues at coordinate 9,006 of NZ_BMKZ01000065.1, forward strand.
CTTATTGGCAGAGTATACCCGTACCCCGTACAGCCAGGTGATGCTGGCGGCCTTAATTCCGGCCTTGCTCTATTTCAGCGGTGTGTTTATGGGGGTGCACTTCGAGTCCAAAAAGCTAGGCATCAAGGGCTTGCCTAAGGAAAAACTGCCTGATATTAAAGAAGTGGTCTTGCGCCGCGGTTACATGATTTTACCCTTGGTGCTGATCTTTAGCACGTTATTAATGGGTTTCTCACCTATTCGTGCTGCACTGGTGGGTATCACCACTGCCTTTGTGCTCAGTTTCTTCAGAAAGGAAACACGCTTTTCATTTAAAGACATCCTGGAGACACTGGAGCAAGGGGCGCGTGTTGCTTTGCCCGTCATCGCCGCATGTGCCACTGCTGGTATTATTGCGGGGATTGTGGTTATTACAGGCTTAGGCGGTAAACTGGCCGGCGGCATTATCAATTTATCCGGCGGAATTCTGCTGCTGACCCTGGTCTATACTATGCTTGCTTGCATTCTGCTGGGCATGGGGTTGCCAACCACGGCTAACTATGTCGTCACCGCTTCCATTGCGGCACCCGCTATTGTCACTCATCCGGAATTTGCGGTTCCTGTGCTTGCCGCACACATGTTTGTTTTCTACTTTGGCATTGTGGCAGACATTACACCCCCTGTTTGTTTGGCTGCCTACGCAGGTTCGGGCATTGCCCGCTCTAACCCGTTTATGACCGGCGTCACCGCGGTCAAATTAGCAGTAGCGGCCTATATCATTCCTTACATTTTTGTTTTTAATCCCCAACTTATATTGATCGATTATACTCCCCTTTCTTTAGCTATTGCGGTCATCACTGCCCTGTTGGGGATGGTAGGGATCAGCAGCTCAGTAATGGGCTTTTTCATCCGCCACTCCCGCTTATGGGAACGCATTGTTTTGTTTACTGGGGGCCTGTTGCTCATCTCACCCAACAAATTGGTAGACCTGGCTGGTTTGGCGCTTCTCGCCTTGATTTGGTTTATCCAGAAACAACGGCCTGACGATTCTGATTTTCAACATCAGCCAGTTGAAACCAATTAAGCCTGAGTAAGGACTGTCTAATAGAAAACCGACAATATAAAAAGAGTAGGTGGGACTTCTCCCTGCCTACTCTTTTTATGTGCGTACACATATTTTAGTGTTACATTTTGAGAAATGGTTCACATTATTGGGCAACATGATCACAGGTTTTTAACATGCTTTTCTTCCAAGCGCTTTTCGATTTTTTCAAGCTCTTTTTTATCATTTAAGAGCATGTCTTTGTTCTCTTTAATCAGCTCTTCTAAGGTAATTTTTCTTGTACGACGCATGTGTATCACCTCTTTTTTTATTTTTTTATTTTAAGTCAGAATTTACTGTAGTAATATGTTACCCATTTCACTTATTATTTTACCTTATTTTCTTAGTTTGTAACCATTATAATTGTTACATTTGTATGACAATTAATCGCAAAAAGGGACTAAGCGCCTAAACCGACGCTTAGTCCCTTTTTATTATAACAAAACTTATTGGTAAAGTCCAGCTTTTTTAAGTGTTGTTCGTCTGTGATATTGTCATATTGTAACGCGTCAGTGAAAATGTCACTATGGGACAGGAGAAGATTACAATGAGCAAAAAAGAACTGATGCGTTACAAGGTCGTTAGTCGGTGGATTGATGG
>NZ_BMKZ01000066.1 GCF_014644735.1 Caldalkalibacillus thermarum
TGTCTTTTGCTTTTTAGGGGCCTCTTCATGCCGTTAACAGACGAGCTATTAACGGCATGAAGAGGGATTGGCGAATGTGTGTTTGCCCTCTGAAATTTTACTCATACGTCAGGAAATATAACGACAAAAAATACCAAAAGGGGAGCAAATTCTCCACCTTTTGGTGTCTCTATGTGCGGAGCACCCCATTTATGTCCTTTTTTGGGTCAGCTAGCCGATATGGGACTTATTACCCATATAGGGCCGTAAAACTTCAGGAATACGCACGCGGCCATCCTGCTCCTGATAATTTTCTAAGATGGCAGCCATCGTCCGTCCAATGGCCAATCCAGAACCGTTTAAGGTATGCACATATTCAGGCTTGGCTTTGGGTTCCCGCCGGAAGCGGATATTGGCTCTTCTGGCTTGAAAGTCTTCAAAATTGCTGCAAGAGGAGATTTCCCGGTAGGTATCTGCGGCAGGCAGCCACACTTCCAGATCATATTTTTTAGCCGCCGTAAACCCCAGGTCCCCTGTGCACATCTCCATGACACGATAGGGAAGGCCTAAAAGCTGCAAGATCTTCTCGGCGTGAGCCGTCAGCTTTTCCAGTTCTTCATAAGAATCTTCCGGCTTAACAAAACGGACCAGTTCCACTTTGTTAAACTGGTGCAGGCGGATCAAACCGCGGGTATCCCGTCCGGCCGCTCCCGCTTCGGAACGGAAACAAGCACTATAGGCCGCATAGGCCTTGGGCAGTTCCTCCAGCGTTAAAATTTGGTCCCGGTGATAATTGGTGACAGGCACTTCTGCCGTGGGAATCAAGAAAAAGTCGGTATCAGCCACCTTAAAGGCATCTTCCTCAAACTTGGGCAGCTGCCCTGTCCCTGTCATGCTGTCCCGGTGCACCATAAAGGGCGGCCACATTTCTTCGTAACCATGTTCATGAATATGTATATCCAGCATAAAGTTAATCAGGGCCCGTTCCAGCTGGGCGCCTTCTCCCTTCAGGAACAGAAAACGGGAACCGGCAACCTTTCCTCCTGCTTCCGTATCCACAATACCCAGATTCTCGGCAATTTCCCAATGGGGTTTGGGCTCAAAATCCCATTCTGGTTTTTGACCCCAGGTGCGCACCAGCCGGTTCTCTTCTTCTGAAGCACCGACCGGCACACTCTCATGGGGAACATTAGGCAAGCTGAGCAAAATCTGTTCAAGCTCTTGCTCCACGTGACGGAGCTCGTCATCCAGCTGCTTGATTTTCTGGTTCACCTCTTGCATTTCCTGGATCAGCTGAGAGGCATCTTTTTTCTCCCGCTTCAAGCGCCCAATTTCTTGGGAGACTGTGTTGCGCTTGCTTTTAAGCTCTTCTACCTCTTGGATCAGTTGCCGCCGTTTTTTATCCACTTGGGGAAAGCGGTCCAATTCCCTCAAATCTTCCCCTTTGGTTTCAAGGCGTGCTTTGATCTGATCAAAGTCGGTTCTGAGCCGTTTCGCATCTAACACCTCATTCACTCCTTTGTAAGCGCAAAAAGACGGAGGTGCAGGCTGTGCCTGTACCGCCGTCCTGCCGATTTATTTGGTTTCAACCGGATGTTTGTGCTGATAAGCTTGAACCATTTGCAAAAAATAACGGTGAAAGCGGCTGTCATCCGTCAATTCGGGATGGAAAGAAGCCGCCAGCAGATGGTTTTGACGGGCAGCCACAATTTGATCCTTGTGGCGGGCTAAGACTTCAACCCCTTCTCCAACCTTTACAATCAGCGGTGCGCGGATGAAGACAGCCCGAAAGCCATCCCCTACCCCGTTAATGTGAAGGTCCGTTTCAAAGCTGTCCCGCTGGCGCCCAAAGGCATTGCGTTGGACACGGATATCCATCAGTGGCAAGTGGGGATCTTCTCCCCCCTCAATGGTTTTGGCCAACACAATCAGACCGGCGCATGTCCCAAATAAAGGGAAACCGTTTTGTCCCTTTTCCAGCAAGGGATCGCGGAAGCCATAGCGACGGATCAATTTGCCAATGGTGGTGCTTTCGCCCCCGGGAATGATTAACCCGGAGAGGTCATCCAGCTGTTCCACCTTTTTTACGGCAACGGGTTCGGCCCCGCACTTTTCTATCATGTTCAGATGTTCCCGGACGGCACCCTGTAATGCTAAGACGCCTACTTTCATGCTGTCATTCCTCTTTTCCTTAAACTCCATTCTTTCTCTTACCAGCCGCGCTCTTGCATGCGGTCTTTGGCTTCCAATGTGGCAATATCGATGCCGGTCATGGCCGAGCCCAGATTTTTAGACAAGTGGGCGATCAGCTCATAATCCTCATAGTGAGTGGTTGCTTCCACAATGGCTTTGGCATATTTTGCAGGGTTTTCCGATTTGAATATGCCAGAGCCGACAAAGACGCCATCAGCACCCAAATGCATCATTAACGCTGCGTCAGCTGGTGTCGCCACACCACCAGCGGCAAAGTTGACCACAGGCAAGCGGCCATGCTCATGGACATACAGCAACAGATCGTACGGCGCACCTAATTTTTTGGCTTCGGTCATCAGCTCATCCTTGGACATGCTTTTCACTTTGCGAATTTGAGCTTGCATTTTGCGCATATGGCGCACAGCTTCAACAATATTTCCTGTCCCTGGCTCCCCTTTGGTCCGGATCATGGACGCCCCTTCACCAATGCGGCGCAGCGCTTCGCCAAGATCGCGGGCACCACAGACAAATGGAACGGTAAACGCCCGCTTGTCAATATGAAACTCTTCATCAGCCGGGGTTAACACTTCACTTTCATCAATGTAGTCTACACCCAGCGCTTCCAGCACTTTCGCTTCCACATAGTGGCCAATGCGCGCTTTGGCCATCACCGGAATGCTGACGGCATTCATCACTTCCTCAATTACAGTGGGATCTGCCATACGGGCCACGCCACCGGCTGCCCGGATATCAGCCGGCACCCGTTCCAAGGCCATCACGGCGACAGCTCCTGCTTCCTCTGCAATTTTAGCTTGCTCTGCATTGACGACATCCATGATGACGCCGCCTTTTTGCATTTCGGCCATGCCCCGTTTCACTCGGTCAGTACCTAACTCCTGCATCTTGTTTCCCCCTGTCTATGACAAATCTTTTACTCTAAAGCAGAATTCTATTATGATATTGTACAATACCCGTTTTAAAAGTACAAATTACCGCCGGCGATCATCTTTTTTAGGCCACTTGGATAAAAACTTCCGGAACATAAAGAAGCCGCCGATCATTATCATGACCACCACGATGGTGGGAATAATCACGACAAGATATTGCCAGATAAGAGGCAAGCTTTCCTGTTCCATGGTTCACAACACACCACCTTAGGAGAACCAGTTTTTAAGGCCGTCAACCACTTTTGACCATGCCCCGGAGAATAAAGCACCGATTCCCCTCATCATGGTGCGCAGCCAACCTGCTTTCTCCACCTCTTCCATCGCCACAAGGGGAACCTCAACGGCCTCTTTCCCATCTAGCGTCCCATACTGACGGGAGCCTTCATAAACCAGCCGGGCATAGCCGACAACATCCCCTTCAGCAAGAGGAGCTTCCAAAAGACCATCCCCATTGGTTAACTCCTGATGAGGGATCACCTTGATGCTGAAAGCTTCAGCATCATCCTTATGGATGATGAGTTCCAGAGGGGCTCCCAGCGCAACGGGAACCTCCTTTTGTTTGCCATTGGCAACAGGCAGGGTTTCAAAGCCCTCAATGGTGTCTCCCTTATCTAACAAGGTTTGGGTTTTGAAGTTGTTAAATCCGTAATCCAAGAGCTTGCGCGTTTCCTGGAAGCGGGAGGCCATAGAATCGGAGCGCATGACGACACTGATCAAGCGCATGCCGTCCCGCTCCGCTGTTCCCGTAAAACAGTAGCCGGCCTGCTGGGTATATCCGGTTTTTAAACCATCTAAACCTTGATAGGCATGGGGTTTGGCGTCAGGTTGGGGATGGCCAGCCAACATCCAGTTGAAGTTGAGCAGGCGGACATCAAAGTGCCCCTTTCCCTCTCCCGGCTCAACCGACGGGATAGAAGAGAAGCGGAGAACTTCAGGATAATCTTTAACTAGTGCCTGTGCCAAAATCGCTGTATCACGGGCTGACATGGCATTTTCGTCTTCTGCTTGTCCCGTGTGCATATATGGTCCCAGCATGCGGTTGGGTAATCCAGTTGAGTTGACAAAAGTAGAATTGGTCATGCCGAGCTCGGCTGCCTTTTCATTCATCATTTGGACAAAACGTTCTTCGCTGCCGGCCACCAGCTCTGCAAGGGCAACAGTGGCATCGTTGGCAGAATAGACCGCCATCGCCGTGTATAATTCTTCCACCGTCCGTTCTTCACCCAAGGCCAGCCAGACGCGGGATGTGCCATCTAAGCCGCCCAAATAGTGGGCATATTCGCTGGCCACCACAACCGTATCCCAATCAAATTGCCCCTGACTGAGCGCTTCAAGGACCAGGTATTCCGTCATCATTTTACTCATGCTGGCTGGCGGGAGAGAAAGGTCCGCATTTTTTTCAAATAAAATAGTGCCAGTCTCGGCATCGACCAGGATCGCCGATTCTGCATTAACGTCAAAGTTTGCTTGGGCAGCTGCCGGCACAGCGGCCAGAAACAAAGAAGTGAACAGACAGGCGATCAGGACAATAACGACTGCTTTTGTTCCATACTGCTTCATCTTGTGCCATACACCCCTATCTCAATCCCTTATCAACCATTCTCCATTCTATCACATCATGCTAGGACAAAAAATAGTTTCATGCTAGGACAAAAAATAGTTTGGTGCCTCTTTGGTAATTTGTACATCGTGGGGGTGGGACTCTCTTAAACCGGCATTGGTGATGCGGATAAAACGGCCATTTTCGATCAGATCTTCGATGGTTGGCGTGCCGCAGTAACCCATACCCGCTTTTAAACCACCCACCAGTTGATGCAAGGTGTCGGCCAGCGGCCCCTTATAGGGGACACGTCCTTCGATTCCTTCTGGCACCAGCTTTTGTTCATTCTCCTGGAAATAACGGTCCTTGCTGCCAGCTTTCATGGCACCCAAGGAACCCATGCCCCGGTACACCTTAAAGCGGCGCCCTTGGTAAATTTCATATTCCCCAGGCGACTCTGAAACTCCAGCCAGCAAACTGCCCAGCATGACCGCAGAAGCCCCGGCCGCAATGGCTTTGGTGATATCTCCGGAGTATTTGATTCCCCCATCGGCAATAACGGGGACGTTATACTTCCGCGCGACTTTGGCACACTCATAAACCGCGGTGATCTGCGGCACACCGATACCGGCAATCACCCGCGTCGTACAGATGGATCCCGGTCCGATGCCAACCTTGACAATATTGGCGCCCGCTTCAATCAGGTCCCGTGTCGCCTCGCCTGTGGCCACGTTGCCAGCCATAATATCCAAATCAGGGTATTTTTGGCGCAAACGGCGGACCGTCTCCAACACACCCACAGAGTGGCCGTGGGCTGTGTCCACCACAAGCACATCTACGCCAGCTTCGACCAGGGCGTGGGCACGCTTGTCCGTCTCAGCTGACACGCCAACAGCTGCCCCCACCACAAGACGCCCATTGCTGTCCTTAGCCGCGTTGGGATACTGAATGGCTTTTTCAATATCCTTAATGGTAATTAATCCTTTTAATACATTATTTTCATCCACCAAGGGCAGCTTTTCGATCTTATGCTTTTCCAGGATTTTCTGTGCTTCCTCCAGCGTGGTTCCCACCGGGGCGGTGACCAGGTTTTCCTTAGTCATCACTTCACCGATTTTAATGGAATAATCCCGGACAAAGCGCATGTCCCGGTTGGTAATAATGCCAACCAGCCGTCGATTTTCGTCTACAATGGGCACGCCAGAGATGCGGTACTTGCTCATTAAGTGCTCTGCATCATAGACCTGATGGTCAGGCGTCAGATAAAACGGCTTGGTGATGACGCCGCTTTCGGAGCGTTTGACACGGTCAACATGCTCGGCTTGTTCTTCAATGGACAAGTTTTTGTGAATAATGCCTATGCCGCCATGCCGGGCCATGGCAATAGCCATTTCGGCTTCGGTCACCGTGTCCATCGCCGCGCTGATGATCGGAATGTTTAAGGTGAGCCTCTCACTTAACTTCGTCCGGACACTGACGTCTTTGGGTAGTACTTCTGATTTAGCAGGTATTAATAACACATCGTCAAACGTTAACCCTTCTTTGGCAAATTTATCTTCCCACATACTAATCCCCTTTCTCAGATTTTTTCACACCATCCTGTACCGGTGACATACTCCCACCACCTACGCTAACGCTTAGAGGTGGGGGCTTCTCGGGTAATCCCATCTCATGATGGGAAGTTGACCGAGCGATCCCCGTGTGCCCCACGGTTCTATACAGAAGTTAGACAATGCCTAACTGTTTCAGACCTTCCTTTTTGATATTGATGGCGGCGTTGGTGTCTCTGTCTGCCACAAAACCGCATTCACAACGAAATAGACGTTCGGAAAGCGATAGAGACACCTTCACCCGGCCACAACATGAACACGTTTTGGATGAGGGGAACCATTTGTCGATTTTGATCAGCTTCTTTCCCTGTTCTGCTAACTTGTACTGAAGGAAAGTAGTGAACAGGCCCCAACCGTTGTCGTGGACGCTTTGACCGAAATGGAGGGCTTGAGCCATCCCTTTCATGTTGAGGTCTTCAATCACCACCGCATCATACCGGTTGGCCAATTGTCGTGAAGCCTGATGCAGAAAATCCTGACGTTGGTTGGCAATCTTTTCGTGCAACTGGGCGACTTTCCGCCGTTGTTTGTGCCAACGGTTGGAGCCTTTCCGGCGGCGTGACAGCACCCGTTGGGCTCGGGCCAGTTTTTCCAAGGCTTGCCGATAAAATCGAGGATAATTGGCTCTCTTACCCTCGCTATCGACATACAGCGTATTCATGGAAAAATCGAGCCCAACAACGTTTTCTATTTCTTTTGGCACCGGTTGGTGTTCATACTCAGTCAGAATGGAGATGAAGTATTTTCCTGTTTTCGTTTTCGTGATCGTACAGGACTTGATCATGTGGTGTGGCGGTATGTCACGGTGTTGTTTGATCTTGATCCATTTCAGTTTGGGTAGCTTGATATAGCCATCGGCAATCTTCATGTTGCCATTGACCATGTTTGTGGTATACGACTGTTTCGCCTTGCGGCTTTTGAACTTGGGAAATCCCGCCCGGCCAGAGAAGAAGTTGGTGAATGCTTTTTGCAGGTTTAATTGAGCGTTGGCTAAGGCAAGGCTATCGACTTCTTTGAGCCACGGAAAATCTTTTTTGTACTTGGCCGGAGTGGGAAATTTGTACTGTTTCAAGGCTTCTTTGTCGTCTTTGAACTTTTCATAAATTTGTTTGCGTTCCTCAAGCATTTTGTTGTAGACGAAACGGACACAACCGAACGTTTTGGCGAGCAGTTGTGCTTGTTCTTGTGTTGGATACAAACGGAATTTGTAGGCTTTGTTGGCCATATCCGCATCACCTGCCCACAATACGAACGTTTGTTTGATTTTATTTTACCACACTCATCATATTGAGGCTACATCAAACCGACATTCATCTCCCACTTTCGCTTCGCTTAGAAGTGGGAGACTTCTGTCGGAGGTAAGTTAAAAATTGATGTCAGTTTAACAAAAGGGTTCCGCCTCGTCAAGCTGAATCCTTTTGCCAAATATTAAGATTTTCTGCTTTAACACATGCTAAGGATATGTGCTACCGGTAAACTGACTGCTGCCTGACAAGCGCCCGGTAGATGAGGTGATAATGAGTGAAGGTCATCGCGAGCGATCATGCGTGGACAAAGATGAAACAGCTATTGCTTTTCTTTGCAAACGAAAGCCAAGCCAAACAACATCTTTTCAGATGCTACAGGCAACTGACGGATGAAAAAGAAGCGGAGCGCTTGGCCTATGCCAATACATTTAAATTTATCTATTTCCTCAAACAAGGGGAAACTTACTTTACTGAAGCCGAACAGTGTGCCCGGATGGTCAAACCCTTGCTGCTTTTTTATGGCATGGCCAGCTTTAAAAAAGCCTTGATTCTCTTATATGATCCGGAGTATCCAAAAACAACCCGTGTGCTGCAACACGGTTTAACCACCCGCAAAAAAAAGAAGCTGGATTATCTGTTTAGCGCGGATGAGGTGAAGGTGCAAAAAGACGGTCTGCTTCCCTATTTTGCCAAAAGGGTGCTTAAGCAACCATTGATCATTAATGAAAAATATAAAGTGAAAACATTACTCAGTCAATGTCCTGAACTGCAAAACAGCTGTCAGCTTCTGTTTCAAACCCAAACGTTTATCCCCGTAGAAGTCCCCTTTATGCCAACACAGCTCAAAGATAACAGGTGCCCAATAAAAATCAACCCACGTGATCTTCACGCGTTGTCCATTGATCTTAATCACTTGCAACACCTGCTTGGAGACAACAAATACACCATTGAGCGTATTGATCAAGAAACAGAGATGGTTGTTGTCAAGCTCTTAGCCGCCGGAAAAGGAAATAAGGGCTTCGTCCAAAGCTGGGCAGATGTTCAGATACAGGATGGTATTCATCCTCGGCTATCCCTTGATTATCAAGGACAATTTCATCTGTATGTTGGCCCTCTCCCCTCTATCACGCATGAGTTCATCATTTATCACATGGTCATGTATGTGCTCAGCATGCTTTGCCGCTATGACACCGAAGTATGGGGTGAGTTGCTGTTCTCCTTTGGCTCCCAAGAACTGTTTGTGATTGATGAATTCTTAACCCTTGTTCAGCGTAAATACCCTAACCTTATCCTTAATCACTTGTTTGGTGAATATCTCCTTTTTCAGTCCCCCTGACCATTTTCTCCAGAAATGCAAAAAGACAGCCTATGCTAGGCTGTCTTAAATGGCTTGGCAACGACCTACTCTCCCAGGAGCTTTCGCCCCAAGTACCATCGGCGCTGGAGGGCTTAACTTCCGTGTTCGAAATGGGAACGGGTGTGTCCCCTCCGCTATCGTCACCAGACCGTTCGGGACTATGCCCTCCGTGTCTCGCACTGCGTTTGCAGGCCACGTCGGACACAGTCCCTTTCTTATTCACTTCTCCATTCATACAGAGTGCTTGGTCACTCTGAATGTTGCTTAAGTTTCTTGGTACACGTCCTGTTTGCGAAGCCGCCTGTAAGCGTCAGTGCGAGCGGCTGAGCAAACATGAGTTGTACCCTGAAAATTGGATAACAGCAACGATTCACCGGTGCCACGAATGAATTGGTTAAGCCCTCGACCGATTAGGATCTGGTCGCTCCACGCATTGCTGCGCTTCCACTCCAGACCTATCTACCTCGTCATCTTC
>NZ_BMKZ01000067.1 GCF_014644735.1 Caldalkalibacillus thermarum
ATGTCTTTTGCTTTTTAGGGGCCTCTTCATGCCGTTAACAGACGAGCTATTAACGGCATGAAGAGGGATTGGCGAATGTGTGTTTGCCCTCTGAAATTTTACTCATACAACATGGTGTAAACAAATTAACCAAGAACGGCGGGATAGGATGGTTCAAATCTGGTTGGGTATGAATGTCCTGTTTGTCATAGCAGTCCTTGTCTGGAGCTGGCAGAAGGAGAGCATTTCCATCATCATTGATTTAGCCAAATTAACGTCGCAAACCGCCTTAATCCTTTTTCTGGTCAATGTGAATATGTATTTTATCTTTCTGGTGATTCGTAAGAGCAAAGTAAGGAAAATCAAAGTATCCCTGGCCAAAATCTCCAGATACATGATGAAAGCGCATATTCCTCTTGTGGCTGCCCTATTGGTTCTGGCCGGTGTTTTGTCCAGTGGATACTTAAGGCACAAAAAAGCTTCTGGAAAGAGACGCAAATGGCACTTGGTCAGGATGCGTTATGATGAACCCTGCAAGGCATTACTAGAATCAAGGAGGAATAGGTATGTCTAACATTGTGGCTCAAATCGATGTCAGGCCCATCCCACCCCGGGATAAGCATCCGGCCATTTTCCGCATGTTTGATGAGCTAGACCCTGGAAAAGAAATGGAACTGATCAATGACCATGATCCCAAACCATTATTCTATCAGTTCCAAATGGAGCGCCCCAATCAGTTCACTTGGGAGTACCTGGAAGAGGGACCGGAAGTATGGCGGGTTAAAATAGGAAAAAAATAATTCGCTGCAACACGAACAATAAGTGATTTTTGAAAAAGAGTCGCCATTCATTTTTCGACCTTGCTTGGCTTGAGGGCTGAGCGTTTATCGACGAACACCCCGTATGTCCTCCTGACATACGGGGTGTTTTACAGTGTTATTCTCGTTAGCGTATCATTGTTTCTATCCGATTCAGCAATTTGTCCGTTTCAGATAACAGCCCCGTTGGCAGAGGGGCGATGCCCTGACGGTCACACTGACGCTCATAGTGCAACCTGTCGATTTCCCGCCAAAACACAGCCAGCCGGATATGAGACAGTTGCTCCAGTAAACCAAAATCCGCCTGGTGACGAACCAGTACGAGTTTTGGATAATCAGCTTGTTTAAACCCTTCCACAAGTGCGAGATCATAATCACCTAAATACCGGGCCAAGAGGAGTAACTCTTCCAATGTGCGTTCCTTCTGGTGGGGCATGGTCAGCCCTATTCCGTGCGGAGATTGAATCAACGTGGTCCGTGCGCCAGCCTGGCGGTGAGCCCAGGTGTCACTTCCTTCCCGGTCCAGCTCAAAATGGCCATGATCATGCTTAATCGTAAAAATTGACAACTGGTGGTGGCTGGTAAGGTGCTTAATCAATCTGGTCATGCGACGATGCCACCCCAGACTTATCCACACCCACCGTGCTGGCCAGCACACGGCTCCCTCTCACTTCCAGCAGTCCCCTCATCAGGCGAGTGATCCGTTTGTTGTTAGGGATATCGTGGACCAGCACCGCTTTTGATCTGGGCAGATGGGGATGGGCTGTGGCTCCCAAGGCGCAGCGCAATACGGGACGGGTGAATAACTCAAAACCAACAAAACAAGCTGAAGGATTACCTGATAAACCAAATATCCATTTGGATTCTATTTGGGCAACGGTGGTTACGCTTCCTGGGCGTATGGCCACTTTGTCAAACAGCACATCGGCCTGAAGAGATTGAAGGGTGTATTACAAATGAGGGGTTTCATGTTTTAACTTTAACTTGCGCCACCTGCGTTCCACTTCTTCTTCAAGCGATTTTAGCACAGCTTTGTTTTCCTCACGTAACAAATGTTTCGTTTTGCCCATCATTTTTAACCAATCAGTCAAGGGAATGCGGGCTTGTTTGGCTTCAGGATCATAAGTGATCGTCGTTTCACCTTGCTCAACTTCATAGAGCGGGAAGAAGCAGGAGTCCACTGCTGCTTTTAAAATTTGCTGGCCAAGCCGCTCTTCAGACTTCCAGTTTAACGGACACGTAATCAGAATCTTGCCATAGACCAGACCTTCGTGCTTGGCATACCACTGAGCTTTGGCTGCTTTTTTCACCAGATCTTGTGGATAGGCTTCGCATCCGGTGAATACATAGGGGATGTTGGTCGCAGCCATGATTTGAGGTGTATCTTTATGATGGAATGGTTTGCCTTGTTGCTTTCCGCCAACACCGGTGGTGCTGGTCATGTGTCCAAGCGGGGTGGAATAAGACATTTGTGATCCTGTGTTCATATAGCCTTGATTATCGTATTCCAGCAAGATCATATTGTGGTTACGCAAAGCGGTCCCAATGGCCGACCCCATGCCGATGTCCATTCCTCCGTCGCCGGTGACCATAACAAAGGTGACGTCATCGGGAACCTCTATTTCACCACGCCGTTTCAGCTCAAAGAACGCTTCGACTGTTCCTGACAAAGTGGCAGGTCCATTTTGGAACAGATTATGAATAAAAGTTTGTTTATGTGCGCTATATGGATACGCAGCCGTTGTAATGTAAGCGCAACCAGTCTGGAATAACAAGACAACATCTCCTTCAATACCTTTAAAAAACAGTTCCAGTCCGGGGAAGATGCCACATCCTGGACAGGCCCCGTGACCAGGAGCGATACGCTTGGGCTTCTTGGTCAACATTCTGAGAGGCGGAATTTTGACAGACAGCTTACCCGTTTTTTCGTTTTTGGTTACTTTGATCAGGCCTGATTTGAAATCATCCCCGCGCTGAAGTTTTTTGGGTGGGTTGAGCTTCAGCTCTTGATTCCCTGGTACCTGTCCATAATAGTCAAAGGGTTGTTCAGCATATCCTTTTTCGCTAGCGTCAATGGCCAATCTGAAGAAGGCCTCGGCATCATGGGGATAAAAGTCTTTTCCTCCCAGTCCAAAGATGCGGCTCACAACCACTGTGCGGTTGTCCCTGTCTTCTTGCAGGGCCGCTTTTACTTCATGGGTAAGGTTACCGCCATGGGAACCATAGGAGTCAGCCCGTTCACCAATGACCAACCCCTTTACGTTCTTAAGTGCCCGGCGTACATCTTCAGCTGGAAACGGACGGATCACATTAGGACTAATGACACCGGCTTTAATTCCCTGTTCACGCAAGCGGTCAGCCACGTCTTTAGCTGTCTCAGCAGCAGAATTTAACAGAAACAGGGCGACTTCCGCATCATCCATACGGTATAAGTCAAGCGTTTGGTACATTCGGCCCGACAAGTGGGCATACTCAAGGGCAACCTCCTGGAATACTTCCAGTGCGTTTGAGAGCGCCACACTGAGTTGATACTTGTTATTAATTAAGTCGTCCCCGTGCATATGGGCCCCGATCGTAACAGGATGCCTGGGGTCACAGGCCCTGGGAAATCCGCTGGGCGGCTTGCCGATAAAGTTTTGCACCGTTTCTTTCTCAGAGAAGTAAGAAACTCTTCGTTTTTGATGGGAAGTGAAAAAGCCATCGTAAGCAACGATGATGGGTAAACGCACGCGCACATCTTCTGCGATTTTCAAGGCCATGATGTTCATATCATATACAGCTTGTGGCGTACGGGCTGTTAAAATGATCCACCCCGTGTTTAAGGCATAGTATAAATCAGAGTGGTCACCACGGATGTCCAGAGGACCGCTGACAGAACGGGTAACCAGATTAATCACCATGGGAAAACGGGTCCCTGACTGAACAGGAAGCTGTTCAAGCATGTATAATAAGCCATTGGCGCTGGTTGCATTGAGGACACGTGCGCCGGTGACCGCTGCACCATAACATATCCCGGCAGAACCATGTTCACCATCTGCTGGAATAAGCATGATGTCGTGTTCTCCTTTGAGCTTCATCTGATCCAAGTATTGGGCTATTTCAGTAGACGGGGTAATAGGATAGTAGCCCATCACATGATAGTTGATTTGTGCAGCGGCGATGGCGGCTACTTCATTCCCAGACTTAAAATCACTGATCTGTTTGGCGACAGACATCCTCTTTTTCTCTTGGGTCATTTTCATTACATCGTGCTCCCTTCCACTGCTGTAAATGAATGAGGTGTACGGTGGCGTTCTGCGTATCCTTCTTCCTCAGTCATGGTTGTCAATGCGGTTGTGGGACAAGCTTCAACGCATTTAAGACACCCTTTGCAATATTGGTAATCAATACCTTTTAAGACCATCTGTGCCCGTCCCCGTTTGTCCTGTTCTTCCTCCCACACAAAACAAAAATCTGGACAAACGGTATCGCAGGCGGCGCAATTGATACATTCCTGCTGATTGAAACGAGGTAACAAGCCTTGGCGTGAGGGACTTAAATCCCGCAACACACTGGTGGGTTGGGAAGTGATGACCCCGCCTAGCTCTTGTGTCATGTAACCACAAGGAGTGGTCAAACGCTGGTCTGTTTCTGTTTCCACACCATCCGGGGCAGGGCAGGTTTGAAAACGAACTTCATGATACCCTCTGTCAAAGGTACGGATATTAGGTTCTACTAAGTGCGGGTATTTAGTTTCAAATGTTTGGCGAATCACTTGGCGCATATCTTCAGGATCTAAAAAGCTGCAAATACGGAACAAGGCACCCAACATGGCCGTATTGATCTTTGTTTTTTCCTCCATGGCGATGCGGAGTGCATCAACAATAGCCAATGTGCCGTAACTGAGCTTCAAGTCAGCTCTGACCTGGTCAAAGGTCCGGGAAGAGTTGACCAGTACAATACCCTCTGGCCTCAGTCCGCTAATCACATCGACAGTTTTATATAAAGCCTCATGAAAAATCCCGATGACATGAGGCTCTTCAATGGGACTGTGATCTCGTATTTCGGTATCTGCTTCAGCAAAACGCACGAAGCTGCGGACAGGTGTTCCCTTCTTTTCAGATCCATACGTAGAAAAGTGGGAACCATTGATTCCCAACCCCAGAACGCCGGCTTCTGCCAGCATTTTGCCAGCTAAGTTTGCCCCTAAACCTCCAATAGACTCCAGTCGAATCTCATAAAATCCTAGTTGATTTGTCGTTGGCAGTATTGACATAAAGACCCTCCAGATTTTTAAAGTTACCATAGTGATTATAGAAGAACAAATAGGGCCCGGCTATGATCTGTGTCACAGGTTTCCACATGATTGTCTGGTTAAACATAACCGGATATGAATGGTCATGTGGTGATAAATAAAGAAGAAGTAGGAGAGGGGTTATTCAACCTACTTCTTGGTAATCGTGATATGAACAGTGTTTTCGTCGACTTGCTCATACTGATAGTCATAGCCCAGTTGTTGGAGTTCTTCAAACAGGAATATCGGTACCCGTTCGTTGGTAATAATCAGTGATTCTCCAGGTTTCATTCGCGACAGTTGGTGGAGTGTACGCATCATTGGCTTGGGAGGCTCTAAACCCCGGTTATCTAAACGGTACACCTTTCCTTCTCGTTTCAGGTCTTTTTCTACTGACTGGGCAATTTCCTCGTCATCTACCATTGTCTGAGCTGGTGGTGAAGAAACTCGCGGTTTCTCCGGTGTCTTCTTTCCACCAAACAGGTTGGATAGTGAAAATTTACGTCTCTTTTTAGTAAAAGTGACAACCCAGTGATCGGCTGCACGCTGTTCAAGCTCATGTTGAAAACCTTTTGCTTTAAGCAAAGTTAATAAGGGAGTAGGTTTGAAGGTGGCGTGTAAGATAAATTGATCCCCTTCTTGCAAAGTTTTATCCACATTCATGATTTTTTGGAAGGGCTCTCTTTTATTCTTCAGATCTTCACGGACATCCAGTTCAACGACCCGGTTTTTCTTCATGGCCATCGCCTCTCTTAATCGTGTATTGTACACCTTAGTGATACGTAAAGGTTTTCTGTTTTTATTGTATCGGTATCCTGACTGCTAAACTGTGATGCAAATCACTGTTGGAACCCCTATCCGATGGCATCTCTGTGAACGAGTGATCAAAATCACATTTCACTTCTTACTACTATTCTATACTTAATGTACAGGTACATTGTATCTTGTCCACTTATGAGGAAAGGGGCTTTTGATATGCTATTCATGAAAAAGGATTGCGTCTATCCATGACGCCCAGTGCTACTCCCCTTGTAACAAAAGAGGCGATCAGGAAAGCCAAAGAAGTAGGTTTATCCCGCTGGGCCTTCAGTCTTGACGGTTCTACAGCTGAAGTTCATGATGCCTTCCGGGGAACGAGTGGCTCTTATGATTTAACGATGCGTGCGATTGACTATTTGCGGGAGTTAGATCTTCCGCTGCAAATTAATACAACAGTGTCACGTTACAATGTGCATGACTTGCAAAACATTGCTGAACTCCTTAAAAAACTTGATGTTGTCTTATGGAGTGTCTTTTTCCTTGTACCTACCGGACGTGGGCGGAAAGAAGACATGATTTCGCCAGTGGAACATGAAAAAGTGTTGAATTGGTTGTATGAATTAAGTTTGGAAGCGCCGTTTGACATTAAGACAACGGCTGCTCAACACTACCGGCGGGTTGTGATTCAAAGCAAACGCAGAGCTGCTAAGGAAAAAATCAATGCTGATTCTCAGCCGGCATATGAAGAAGCCCTAAATAAAGGAAAAATTAATCCCCGGGACGGGCTGGGCCGGGCACCGCAAGGGGTAAATGATGGAAACGGGTTTGTTTTTATTTCCCATATCGGAGATGTATATCCCAGCGGGTTATTGCCCGTGCGCTGCGGTAATGTACGGGAGCAGCCTCTGGCAGAGATCTACAGAGAATCACCCGTCATGAAAGCTTTGCGTAATCCAGACCAATATAAAGGGAAATGTGGTGTTTGCGAGTTTAACAAAATATGTGGGGGCTCCCGCTCCAGGGCTTATGCCGTAACTGGAGATTATTTGGAGAGTGAACCCTATTGTGTCTACATTCCACCCAAATGGAGAGCGTTACAAAAGGCGAGAAAATCAGGGGATAAATAAAAGCACACAAAGATAAAGTGGTGTGCGAGCTAAGTGGGATTGGCATCACATCATCAACAAAGAAAGGTGGCCGACGCATCAGCCACCTTTCTTTGTGCTCAAAACCATTTCTTAGAGTTTCATCCCAATCTACTCCCAACCTAACAAGGCTTTTGCTTCTGGATGTCATATATCAAGCCCAAGTCATACACATTAATGCCTAGTTCGGGGTCCAGCACTTGCTTCAGTTGCTCAATCATTTTGTCCTTTACAGCGCTCACGGTTACTCCTCCTTACCAGACTCTTATTTTTTGAAAACAGAGAAGGTGATCCAGGCATATAGCAAGGCACTTAGTACATGCAATCCTTGCCCGGTATAAAAAAGGGTGGCCGATTTGAGCCATAAACTGATGGTCACCAGCAGAGTCGCCAGGATAAAAGCAGGGAAAAATAAGGCGCCCAATCGTTCATCCATCATTTCTTTCAGCGTGGGTACATTTACTTTACCAATTTGATGGCTATATTTATAGGTCCACCATAGAAAGGGAATAATTTTAAATAAATAGCCTAGTATGCTAAGTGAAATCCAGCCCATTAAAAACAAATAACTGAGAGCTACCAATTCTGAGCTGACAGATCGGCTACTGGAGACAGATATCCCAATAACCATAACTAGCAAAACAGAGGCGCCCACTCCGCCTGCGATAGCAGACAAGGTAAAAGGGCCAGATGATATTGAGCGATGAAACCGCCTACAGTCAGCTGCCCGACGAGGATTAAACCGAGAATGATCGTCAAGGCCAAGGAAAGTAATGAGGCAAAAACCATGACTGTCATCATATTCCATGAGGCAACTGCACGCAAAGACAATAACATATTACCTAAGAATATAAGAAACCCAGCAACCAAGAGGGAGCCGAACAGAACCAAGCCTGCTGGTGAAAAAATGAAGAAAGCAATGGTAAAGCCAAGCAAGGCTATGACCATGATCATGAACTGTACATAGCCAAGCCCTTCTGAACGAATCCTGACCTGGAAAGCTACAGGTACAAGCTGGTACATAGCACCCATGGATACCATGGAGGCCCAGCCAATGAGCAGTAAATGGGCCACTGCCCACATGGCAGGTGTACGAAAGTGGCCGCTCAACAGGTCGCTCCCATAGATCAATAGTAATACCTGAGCCAGCACAAAGACCAAAATCCCGGTTAGGATAAAAGAAAACGGCAATTTCACACCGGGTGCCTTGGAGGTTAATGATGCAGGTATCATCAGGATCACCTTCTTTCTGTAACCTTTATAGCGCAGCACACAGTAATAAGTTCCTGTCTTACTTAGGATGTGAAAAGAACAATCGTACTATGTGAACATTGAAAGTGATTCTTTTTATCATATTTTTAGTGTAAGCCACCTACGGTACTTTGGAATTGACTTTGGTCACAGTGTGGGTGAAAGGGCGAAGCTATAATGAGAAGCGGGTAGTGTAAAAAGTTCTATGAAAAACTAGAGCTAGCTACTCCGAAGGAGTAAAGTATTAAGGTTTGTATACGCATGACCGCTCTCGCTCTTGACAAACACCATCCAAATGGTCGTTTTCAAGTAAC
>NZ_BMKZ01000068.1 GCF_014644735.1 Caldalkalibacillus thermarum
CGTGTTTTTCCGCATTGTTTACACTTCGTCCTCGGAAGACGAGCGTGTAAGTATGTCTTATATTCCCAAAAATCGAGGTGTCTCCAAGTTCTATTTTCATCTACGATATCATGGACAGGCTGATGGTAAGCACCGCAATGGGAGCACATAAATTTACTTCCCCGTGGGAAGTCTAAATATATATGCAGTATTTCATGTTCACGATCTAATAAATGTGAACTCACATACCAAGGTTGCTCAATGTGCAAGGCTTCTTGAAATACATTTAATTCTTTTTGAAAATCTTTCATTTGACCATACCTCCGAAAACTTTGTTTTACTAGCAGTATGGTCAACTATTATTTTTCTCAAACCCATATGATTTAGCGAGGAAGCTAATGTTATATAATATAACACCCGTGGTGCTAGTTGAGCGTTAGAACTCAACTAGCCCTAGTGTGACCAGCGAATAGGCTAACAATATGCCGTCGAGCGCTACTTCAAATCCGATCATGGAATTCGCTCGAATCTCTGTGATCCGGTATTGGTCAACCAGAACCGAGAACACCGTCTCGATCACTTTGCGTTTTTGTGGGATCCATTTCTCCCATGCCTCGGACGAGCAATGTTTCTGGTTTTTTCGAGACGGAGTCCAAAGCGTCATTTGGTACTCTTCGTACAGCCTTTTTTGCAACTCACGGCTAATGAATCCTTTGTCCCCGAAGTTATAGGGTGTTTATTGCAAAATAAAAATACAGAGTTCTGCAACGAAAAGTGCAGAGCTGAAGGCAAAGAAAAAAAGGCTTGCCAGCCTCTAACATTTCCTCTACTGTGGAAGTTGTGAACACATAACCAAACAGTGGAGGAGCGAAAGGATGCTGGCAATGCCCGAAATTAATCGTATCAGAAAACTGCGTGAAAAGAAAGGGTTATCGATTGCGGAAATTTCCCGTGAAACGGGATATAACTGGAGAACGGTCAAGAAATACGCAGATGAAGACATTTCTGTCCAACCAACCATCAAACGCAAAAAGGGGATGATGGAGGAAGAAGGGTACGGGCAAATCATTGATGACTGGTTGGAGGAGGATGCCAAGCTGCCGAGAAAACAACGGCGAACGAACAAGACGATGTTTGAAGCGCTTTGTCGTGACCATGGATTTCAAGGCTCGTATCGCACCGTTTGCGCGTACGTGCAAAAACGAAGACCGCAGCTCAAGCTCGAGAAAGAACAGCGCTATGAACGACTGGAGCACCCGTCAGGCGAGGCGCAGGTGGATTTCGGGAAGATGACGGTGGTGACGAAGGAGGGGAAGGAAGAAGAGCGATCGGTTTTGATCATGAGCTTTCCCTATAGCAACGCTGCGTTTGCTTATCCGCTGCCGGCGGAAAACAGTGAATGCTTCCTCCACGGGTTGACGCAGCTGTTTCGTCAGGCTGGGGGAGTGCCAAAGGCATTGCGCATTGACAATTTGTCCGCGGCCATTGTGTCGATTCGAAAAGGGGGAGAACGCCGATTCACCGAGGCTTTTGAGAAATTCCAACTCTACTATCGGTTTGATGTACAAGTGTGCAATCCATACAGCGGACATGAGAAAGGAAATGCGGAGCGAAAAGTCTATTACACTCGCAACCTTTGTTTCATCCCCGCTCCATTGATGGAGTCGGATCCGGAGCTGGTGGAGTGGCTGCATCGCAAGATGGTCGAGGACCGAAACCGTCCTCATTATGAAAAGGGGCGGTGGATCGAGGAACTATGGCAGGAAGAGCAACCAGAGCTGTTGGCGTTGCCGGAACAAGATCTTCCGATCTTCTCCCTCGATCACGCTTACGTGAATAAATACGGAGAAGTAATGGTGGATGGGAAGGCGTTCGTCGTCCATGGCCTGTCCGTCCCCAACCGGGTGTTGGTGAAGAAAGAATGGAATCGTTTCGTTGTGTTCTCTTCCGATGGAGACGTCCATCTTGAAGCGCCAAGGCCGTATACGAACGTGAAACGCGAAATCCCTTGGAAAGAGATTTTCGCTGAGTGGGAGACCAAACCCCGGGTTGTCGGACATTCCCGCTACCGGACGTACTTGCCGGAGGCGATCCGAATGTATCTGGCTGGCCCCCCGCCCCAGGTGGTGGCCCGTTTAAAAGGACTGCGAGCGCTGTTGGATCGGCACACGCTTTACGAAATCGCCCAGTGGCTCGAGGAGAGTCAGCGATGGGACTTGACTCCTCATGAAATCGGCGTGTTGATGGAAGCGAAGCACTCCTATTACCCGGACAAGTGGGAAGAATCATACACCCCTTCCGTTCTAATCGACTATGAAACGGATTTAACGGTGTATGATCAACGTCTTCATCCCGCTCGGGAAGGGAGTGTCCAGAAATGAGAGCAGAGGTGAAAGAGATTTGTAAAGCGCTGCATTTGGCCTATATCGCAGATCGATTCGAGGAGGTGAGATTCGAAACGAAAGAACAGTTTTTGCGGGATGTATTGGCGCTGGAACTGTCGTGCCGCCAAGAAGCGAAACAGGCCCGGCTGATCAAGAAAGCCAAGTTTCGGAAGTTGAAATGGCTGAAGGATTACGAATGGTCGGGTCATATCCATTGGCCAGCCACGACATCGAGGGAGGAACTGTGTGACCTTCGCTTTTTGGAGCGAAAGCAAAACGTTCTGCTTTTAGGTTCACCTGGAACGGGGAAAACCCATCTCGCCACAGCACTTGGCATTCAGGCGTGCCAACAAGGCCATGAGGTTCGGTTTTTCCGCGTCGCGGATCTTGTCGCCCAGCTGGAAGAGGCGTTGAAAAACGGCACGCTCGGACGGCTGAAACGAAGCCTCGACCCATGCGAACTGTTGATTTTGGATGAACTCGGCTATGTGCCGTTTCAAAAGCAAGGATCGGAACTGTTGTTTCATATTATCGCCGACTGTTACGAGCGAAAAAGCGTCATGGTGACATCGAATCTAGAATTTGGACAGTGGAATCGGGTGTTTGGGGACAACCGTTTGACGGCAGCGTTAGTGGATCGCTTGGTTCACCATGCCCACATCTTGGCCTTCACGGGAGAGAGCTATCGACTGCGGAACGCTCTCTCCGCGATCCAGCCGTCCTCTGCCCCCGGTCTGGAACCTTAAGTCTTGAGCTGGCAAGCCTATGTATTTTTTCTTGCACTTCTCTGCATTTTTTGCTTGCAAAAAACAGTTATAGGGATGAGGAATTTGAGTCATCACGCTTTCAGCGGCGATACGATCATGGCAGGATGCTTCCGTCACCACATAGCCCATGGGCAACCCTTGATCGGTCACTTGAAGGTGCAGCTTCAACCCATAGTACCATTGCCTTTTTGAAGCGCAATACCCGATGTCTGCGATCGAGTCAGTCAAGACTTTGTGGAGAACATTTTTTCGGTTCACTACGGGTGTTGTCAATCACTAGTTAGCGAACCATTTTCAGGAATTGGTATCGTAAGCGCTTTCGGACTCTCATCCCTCATCTTGAAGTGATGATATTGTATTCCATTTTTTTACACTCAACCAAAATCCCGAAGCGCCGACAACGCTTGATGGATCGGCGTCCCGGATGACCGCTGCAGACACGGTAGATTCTGACGCACCACATCTGCCCACAACCGTCCTGCCTTCCGTTTGGCCTGTTCAACCCGCTTGGACTTCGTCGAGGCCGAGGCTGCCGTTCGGGTCTCTTCTTCCTCCACCAACTGCCCATTTCTCCGCCAAATCCCGTCGATTCGGGCTGCCATCGCCCTCAGAAACGCCCGAAGCCCTTGGTCTTTCCAGCTGCGGCGGGATTTCACCCGATGCGCAAACCGGCTCATCACGCTCTCGGCGTGGCCCATCGGACGCATGCCGGTCGTCTCCACCCCTTGCTCCGACAGCCACTCCCGATAGTCCCGGATGCATCCCGGCATCGACTCGATCCGGCGGATCATGGCAGCCATCTGCTTCTCTTTCGCTTCGTCCTCCAACGTGCCGACCGCGCTGTTCAGCTCCACCAGAAGCCCCTCTTCGTCTTGTTTCGCCAGCTTCTTCCGCACCTCCCGCCAACGCGGATGGCCGGACAGACACTGACGCAGCTCCCGCGCCACATGAAATCGATCCAGCTGAAAGCAGGCTCGCTTTCCAAAATACTCCCGGCAGGCCGTGATCCACGACGCCGCGTCGCCGTTGATGATCAAAAGGTCCCGGCACGGATCATAGGCATATTCGTTCATCAGCCACTCTTCAAACCGTTCCCACACGTCTCCCGCCCCTTCATGGAGGTAGTGGCGCCGGTTCACGAGCTCGAGCTGCGAACCGTTTCGTTTCCATCCCTCGTGAATCGCCAGGATTTTCTCTTCTTTCGCCCGTTTCCCTTTCCCCTGGCGGGAAATGAACAGCCCATCCGCCTCCACAAACAGCACTCGGCCGTGCCGTTTGGAAACAGGGTGGTGCAGCGAGACAGGGGCCTCCAGCACCAGTTGGCGAATCGCCTCGTGGCTCATGACCGCATACCCCACGATCGACTCCAACGTACGGGCCGCTTTGCGGTAGGAAGAGCACTCTACGGCCAACTCGACTGCCGTTTCCTCGAGGCAAGGGCTGATCGACTGCGCTCCATCAAAGCCCAGTTCGGCATCCAGCAAGAAGGTATACGCCCCCGCCTGCCGATCATAGTAGTAGTTCCGTCGAAACGTCACTTCTCCAAACAGCGTTTGGATCGTGGTCGGCCGTTTGTCTTTCAGCTGATACCGGCGCTTGTCCCGCGCTTCCGCCAGTTGTTGATCAATCTCCTCCAAAAGGGCCGCCAACAAGACAGCGAACACCTTTTGAAGAGTTCTGACTAATTGTTCCTCCAGCTCTTTTAATAAAGGCCATTCTGTGGTAAGATGTTTCATGGACTCTCTCCCTCCTGTTTTCGGTTGATGTTGACAATCACCATCATAGCAGGGAGAGAGTCCTTTTTGCATGACATTTGCTTTTTTCTACCGCGCTTCGCTTGGTGGCCCCGACGAGCGTCGCGAACAAAAGTTCGCAACCCTCGTCGGGGATCATTTCGGAATGTCACCCACAAATATTTTACTCACACAAATACAGCAACAATTTTATCAGGAAGGATGGAGCCCGGAACGAATGAGTTTCTCCAGATCGATCTCCTGTGCCCAATGTTCCAAGTGAACGAGGGCTTGCCGGCCATCAAACACATTGTAGAGGATGGCCTGAACGGCATCACTGGGTCGAGTCTGGCATTGCGAATCGACGGGAACGAGATGGTCAATCAATTAGGGCAGGTCCAGTTCCTTAAATAGGGTACTTATGATATTCAAAACCCGTGGTGCTAGATAAAATCAGACAAGCATAAAAATAGCCCTTGCATGAGGATCTCCTTAAAATGAAAGTGCGACCAAACATTTAAAAGGAGAATTCACATGCAAGAGCACTTTCATTTTACAACCGATCGGGCCAAACTTCAAAAACAATATGAAGCGATTTTGTTCTTTGTATCAGCTCAACTATCGAGTATCCAGATTCATCTTCAACGTCGAAATCGTCATTTGTTGAAACAGAAAGACGAAGTCATCATCACCATCCATGTCCTTGGAAAGTTGTTGGGCTTCACTTCCGAACGGGCTTGGCACCGGTTTGTGATCGGGAATTTGTTTCCCAAGGCCTTGTTCCCTGAGCGTTCTCGGTACAACCGTCGCTGCCGGGCGCTTAGCTTTGCGATCAAGTGGATTCGGCACCAGCTGGCCAAGCGCGGGCAACACCATGCGTATGCGGTTGTGGACAGCTTGCCGATCGAGTTGTGTCATTCATCCCGAATGTATCGCGTCAAACGGTTTCGTGGAATCGCCGATATTGGCTATTGTGCTTCCAAAAGGATTGCTTTCTATGGGTTAAAACTTCATCTGCAGGTCACCGATCAAGGGCCTCCGATGGGATATGTCGTCACCGAAGCGTCTTGTCACGACCGGGTGGCCGCTGAAACCGTCATGACACAAATTCCACATCCATATAACCTAGGTGACAAAGGGTATATCAGCCAAAAGCTGCAAAAGAAGCTGTACGAAGAGCATCGAGTTGCTTTTTGGACGCCTGTTCGAAAAAATCAGCGAATTCGCCAATCGAACGCATGGAAACAGTGGATGAAACGAAAACGCAAAGTGATTGAAACCGTGTTTTCGATTTTAGTCGATTCATATCGGATCACCGAGATTCGAGCGAACTCAATTTCTGGATTTGAAACGGCACTGGATGGTATTTTACTGGCTTACTCGCTTGTTGTTCTTAGGCTAGTTGAGCGTTAAGACTCAACTAGCACCACGGGTGTTAAAATATTACTATAGAAAGAGTAGAAAGAAGTCAATCAACACGTCTACAAAAAGAAGAATTTGCCCAGAATGGGAGGAAACTCAACGTGGTAAAAAAGAAACTTGTTAGGAGAAATTGTAAAAGTCAGTGCACAACATTCTATATACATGCAACATAAAGAGTTAACTTCTCATCCTGCACACCCTAAGCGTTGCAGCACTTCCTCCGGACGTTCGTGGATGTAGTGGACAAACCGAGCAATGGCCTGGACGATATCGTTTCGATTTTTGTGAAACACATTGGCGATCACGGTGTCTTTCAGCCATTTCCACAAGCGTTCGATCGGGTTCAGTTGCGGAGAATACGGAGGAAGGTAAATAAAGTGAAAACACTGTCCTTCTTCCCGCAAAAACTCCTTGACCATTTTGGCATGGTGAATGCGGGCGTTATCCAACACCAAAACCATGAGACGGTCTAAATAGCGCTGTTTGAGCATTCTCAAGAAATCCAAGAACGTCGCGGCATTGGCAGCGGTCGTTTGATGAAGCACCGTTTCACCATCATGGACGTTGACCGCGCCAAACAGCGATACGTGGGCATGATGGCCAAACGTCGGCACTTGTTTTTGGCGGCCGACTTCCGACCATGTGGACCGCAAGACATGGTAAGAGCGGATATGGGTTTCATCGATGTACAGAAGAACAGCATCTTCTGTCTCCTTGGTGATCAAGTTTTTTTTATCAGATCCATTTGTTTTTCAAATTGTTTTTGCTCATCCAGATTTCCTTTCGCCAGTGTGTACGTCGGTCGTGTCCACGACAGCCCTTTGCGGTGCAGGATTTTCGCAGCGCTTCGCGGGAAATGGAAACACCGAATTGCTTTGCGACATAGGATTGCAGGAGTTTGGTGTTCCACGCCGAAGCG
Source organism: Caldalkalibacillus thermarum (assembly GCF_014644735.1). Classification (NCBI taxonomy): domain Bacteria; kingdom Bacillati; phylum Bacillota; class Bacilli; order Caryophanales; family Bacillaceae; genus Caldalkalibacillus; species Caldalkalibacillus thermarum. The sequence goes on from NZ_BMKZ01000068.1 coordinate 7,205, forward strand.
ACGTCCCAGCCCAGTTCTACGGGAGTGGTGGTCAACACAAGCTGTTTGATCTCTTCCTGCTGTTCTTCGGTGAGAAACGGCTCCCGCCCGGGGGCGAAATCCCGATGAAGCAGGAGTTCAAGGCCGCCTTCGTTGAACAGCGACACATAATGGGAAACAGTTTGTCGGCACACGTTGACCACGGAGGCCACGTCTTTGCCTAAATAGCCTTCCATGACCAAGCGGACGGCCATCACACGTTGGCGGAGATGGGCGTTTTTGATCTTCCGTTCCTGCTTGCGGAGTTTCCGGGGCGTCCATCCATGGTTGTCGGTGATTTTGAGACGTTTCATGCAGAATTCCGCTCCTTTTCCATGTTTTTCATTAGGAGCAGTATAACCGGAGTGGGCACCGCTTATGCGAAGGTTAACTTTTCAATGAGCATATATATAGTGTTACCGATACCAACTTTACAGATAGATAGATCAGAAATGTACGAGAAAATAGGCTTAAAATAAAAAGCAAGAATCATCCCCGAATGGATAAGAATGCAATCATACGGAAATGAGTATCCTCAAATCCTAAAAATTCAAAACTGTAGGTAATCTTAAAGCAAAACAGCTAATCGAATTGACTCACTAATTTTGTCTCTTAATTTAGAGATTAATCTTAAAATTTCTCATTTTTCTTGGCAAGAGACAAAATCCGCTTGCTTTACATGAACTTCTTAATGATTAAAGCTTCCGAACTTTTTTATAAATCATGCTATAGAAAATCGAGATACTGAAAGAACGTCATTCGTTATAAAAACTGCATAACAAGTTCCGATATCCATTCTTTAAATTGT
>NZ_BMKZ01000069.1 GCF_014644735.1 Caldalkalibacillus thermarum
TACATGATGGCGAACAACCTTTTTGGGAAGCTTTTGAGAAATTTTTGATGGACGAATTTGACTATGACCCTACCAAACACAAACTGGTGATCAATGGGGACGGCGCGAAGTGGATCACGGCCTGTCGTGAATATTTTCAAGAGAGAGCCTTCTACTGCATGGACCGTTTTCACTTGGCCAGAGAGATTCGCCGGCTGTGCCGCAAGCATCCCCGGTACCGTCAGATGCAGGAGGCCCTTGAGGCCTATGACAGCCAACGGCTATTAACCGAACTGAACAGTGCCGTGGGGACACTACAGACGGCAGAGCAAGAAGCGCGACTTGAACAGCTGATCCAGCAGATCGAAAAACATCCACAAGCTGTGGAAGATTACCGGCAATGGCTTCAAGAGCAGGGCATAGACACCACAGGAATGCGGCCCATGGGAAGCGCGGAATCCACCATGCATGTCTTTGCCANAAAAACTCTGCCCGGAAATACTTGACTCACACTTTCCTGACAAAAACATTGACAATGAACGGTGTATCTAGGTAAAATACATTGTGAGCCGAATGAAGTTTGTAATTTACAGAATACTAAATGATTTAAATGGATTATCAATTCTTAATGATGTATACCTAACGTGTACATTGTTAAAAGTGACACCTTTGGATAAAATACAGCGTGATATGGATACTAGGACGGTGGATACACAAATGTCAGCACTGTTGGAAGTAAAAAACCTCAAAACCTATTTTTACAATAAGAAGAAAGCACTACCTATTATTGACGGTATTGATTTTGAGGTCAACAAAGGGGAAACTGTGGCCCTGGTAGGAGAATCAGGGTCAGGCAAAAGTATGACAGCGCTTTCGATCATGAGGTTGTTGCCTTCTCCAGGTGGAAAAATCGTTGAGGGCCAAATCTTGTTTGACGGACAAGACCTGGTACAGCTCAGTGAGGAACAGATGTTTAAAGTGCGAGGCAATGAGATTTCCATGATTTTTCAAGAGCCGATGACCTCCTTAAATCCTGTGTTGACGATCGGAGAACAACTGACAGAAGTCTTGCGGTACCATATGCGGTACCATAAAAAAATGGGGAAAAAAGCAGCACGGGAGCGGGCGGTAGAGCTTTTAAAACTGGTCGGTTTCGGACGGGCCGAACGAATCCTTGATGATTATCCGCATCGTTTGTCTGGGGGCATGAGACAGCGCGTCATGATTGCCATGGCCATGAGCTGCAATCCCAAATTGTTGATAGCTGATGAACCGACGACGGCTTTGGATGTGACCATTCAAGCTCAAATTTTAGAGTTAATGCAAAAGGTGTCAGAAAAGTTTGATTCCTCAATCATTCTGATTACCCATGATCTGGGTGTTGTGGCAGAGCTGGCCGAACGGGTCATTGTCATGTACGCCGGCCAGATCCAGGAAGAAGCCTCCGTGAATGAGTTGTTTAACAATCCGTTGCATCCCTATACAGCGGGGTTGTTGGCTGCCGTGCCCTCCATTGAAGGCGGAGCGAAACGGCTGTACTCCATTCCCGGTAACGTGCCGTCACCGGAAAATTACCCTGCAGGCTGCCGTTTTGCCCCCCGCTGTGCACAAGCGACAGAAGCCTGTTTCCATACCCTGCCGGAACTGAAAGAAATAGAACCAGGGCACAAAGTCCGTTGTCATTTGTACCAGGAAGGAGAACAGCAATGATCACACAAGCCGGAAAGAGCAAACCACAAACTGCGGCCGAGTCCAAGTATTTACTGGAAGTCCGCCATCTGAAAAAGTACTTTCCAGTCAAAGCGGGTATTTTGCAACGGACAGTCGGCTATGTCAAGGCGGTTGATGATGTCAGTTTTCATATTGAACAGGGTGAGACATTGGGGTTAGTGGGCGAATCCGGCTGTGGAAAGTCCACCACCGGCCGGACGATTATCCGCCTGTATGAACCGACCGACGGACAAATTATTTTTGACGGGCAAGACATTTCCCATTTGAGCGAACGCCAGCTGCGCCCCATTCGCCGGGACATGCAAATGGTGTATCAGGATCCGTTTTCTTCCCTTAATCCGCGCAAAACGATCGGGACCATTTTGGAAGAGCCCTTTTCCGTCCACCGCCTGTACAGCAAAAAGGAACGGCAAGAACGGGTGGCTGCATTGTTGGAAAAAGTTGGCCTTAACCCTAACTGGCGCAACAGGTATCCCCACGAATTTTCAGGGGGGCAGCGCCAGCGCATCGGCATTGCCAGGGCGCTGACCCTGCAACCCAAGCTGATCATTGCCGATGAGCCTGTTTCGGCTTTGGATGTATCCATTCAAGCCCAGGTGCTTAACCTGCTGAAAGACTTACAGGATGAATTTAAACTGACCTATTTATTTATCTCCCACGATTTAGGAGTGGTTAAACATATTTGTGACCGTGTGGGCGTGATGTACCTGGGTAAATTGATGGAGATTGCGGATAAGAACAGTTTATACAGAGAACCGTTGCATCCTTATACCCAGGCCCTTTTGTCAGCCGTGCCGCGCCCCAATCCTAACGTGAAGAAAAGGGAACGCATTATTTTGGAAGGGGATGTGCCTAACCCGGCCAATCCGCCCTCAGGCTGTGTCTTCCATACCCGCTGCCCCATGGCGATGGAACACTGTAAAACAGAAGTGCCTCACATGCGTGAAGTGAAGCCAAAGCATATGGTTGCTTGTCACCTGTATCAACAGTAGACGAGCGTTACGATAGCTTGAACCGGCTGAATGAAGATTCAGTCTTGGCTTTGATTCTGGCAAAGGGGGGATGCTGTTGTAGTGAGAGACGTTGGTTCGGGGTTAAGCTGCATATTTGTCCCATTCTTCTAATTAGGGTACTCATTAAACCTAAAAACTCATTAAAACTAAAAAGAGGTTAAAACTAAAAAGAGGGGGAAATAGGTGTGAAGTTAAACAAACGCTTTATCATTCTGCTTGGTTTAATGCTTGTGTTCTCCATGACGCTTGCGGCCTGCGGGGGAGGAGGAGAAGAGCCCGCGCCTCAGGATGATGCGACCCAGGAAGAAGAAACAGAAGAGGAAGCAGCGGAGGAAACCGCTGGTGAACCCCAGTATGGCGGGGACCTGATTTATGGGCAAACCGGTAATCCCCAGTTGTTTAATCCCCTGTATTCTCAAGATACGGCCAGCGGCGACATTGAAGCTTTGATCTTTGCCGGATTAATGCGTACAGATGAAAATCTTAATGTGGTGCCCCATCTCGGTGAACCTGTTGAAGTGTCCGAAGACGGGCTGGAGCATATTTACCGCATCTATGAAGGGGTAAAATGGCATGACGGGGAAGAAGTGACCGCTGATGACGTCGTGTTTACCTTCAGCATTCCTCTGCATGAGGACTATGACGGACCGCGCAAGTCCTATTTTGAGAATTTGGAAACGGTAGAGAAAATTGATGACTACACAGTGAAATTTATCCTGAAAAAACCGGATGCTGCCTGGCCTATCACAGCGGGTTATGAGTTATTGCCAGAACATATCTTGGGTGATGTGCCTGTTGCAGAGCTGGGCGAGCATGAGTTTAACCGCAATCCCATCGGCGCCGGCCCGTTTAAATTTGATGAATGGGTCGAGGGGCAATATGTCCGTTTAGTGGCCCATGAAGATTACTTTGAAGGCCGTCCCTACTTAGACAGCATCACCGTTAAAATCACCGGAGATTCCAATGCTCAAGTGTTGCAGCTGCAAACGGGTGACATTCAAATGGGGGCCTTCCCATCTGAAGAATTTTCCACCGTCGAAACCTTTGACCATGTCAATATTAGCCAAATTTTACGCTATGCGTATAACTACTTTGGTTTTAATTTTCGAAATGAGTTTTTCCAGGATTTGAGGGTACGTCAAGCCATTGCCCATGCCTTAGACCGACAAGCAATCATTGATGCGACCTTGGATGGACACGGGGAAGTGGCCCATGGGCCTGTCAGCCCCTTGAGCTGGGCTTGGACCGATGAGCTGACTGTTTATGAATATGATCCTGAAAAAGCCAAAGCATTGTTAGCTGAGGCAGGGTGGGAACCGGGGTCTGACGGTGTGCTTGAAAAGGATGGCAAGAAGTTTGAGATTGAAATCTTGTACAACGAAGAGAATATTGCCCGCCGTAATACTGCGGTGATTATGCAAGAGCAGTTAGCGGAAGTAGGCATTAAAGCTACCCCGAAATCATTGGAATGGGGTGCATTCCTGGATACCATCAATCCGCCTAACTATGATTTTGATACTGTTATCCTGGGCTGGGCCTTAGGAACTGATCCTAACCCGAAGCAAATTTTTCACTCTGCTGAAATTGAGCAAGGCTTAAACAACATCAGCTATGTGAATGAAGAATTGGATAAACTGATGGATGAAGCAGCAGTAGAACTGGATGAAGAAAAGCGCAAAGAATTGTTACAAGAAATCTTTAAAATCTTGTCTGAAGATTTGCCGTATGTCTTCTTAAATTACCCTATGGATAACGTGGCTTATCCCAAAAACCTGCACGGCTTTACCCACCATCCGCGCGTACCGTTCTATAAAGCCCATGAATGGTGGCTGGAGCAGTAAATTAGAAAAGAAAGGAGAATGGGGGATGAAAGCTCCCCATTCTCTTCCCTTGAATAAGGACAAGCTGACATAATCGACAGTAAAGGGTGCTCAAGATGACAGCATATATTTTACGCCGTTTAATCATGACCATCCCCATCTTACTCGGCATCTCCATCCTCAGCTTTGCCATTATGCACCTGGCACCGGGGGACCCGGCCAGCATGTTGATGGATCCTACCATCTCGCCAGAAGACCGCGAACGCATGGCGGAACGGCTAGGTTTAAATGACCCGCCCCATGTCCAGTATCTCAAGTGGATGGGTAATATTCTGCAAGGGGAACTGGGCACCTCCTATGTCCAGCGCCGGCCGGTGGCTGATATTATTATGGAGCGCTTGCCCAATACGCTTGTCTTGATGATTGCCTCCTCGCTGTTTGCCATTATCTTGGCCATTCCCTTTGGGGTGCTGTCGGCGACCCGGCAATACAGTACGCTGGATTACTCGGTCACTACTTTTTCCTTTATTGGTGTGGCGACGCCCAACTTTTGGCTGGGACTGATGTTATTGATGATCTTTTCTGTTCAATTGGGGTGGTTTCCGGCTGGAGGCATTCAAACCATTAATGCCCCATTTAGTATCTGGGACCGGATTCACCATTTGATTTTGCCCATGATTGTGCTGGGCACCTATGATATGGCCAGTCTCATGCGCTACACCCGTTCCAGCATGCTGGAGGTGATCCGTCAAGATTATATCCGCACGGCACGGGCCAAGGGCTTCAGAGAAAGAACCGTCATTTACAAGCACGGTTTACGCAATGCCATGATTCCGGTGATTACCATTTTCGGCTTAATGTTGCCCACCTTTATCGGCGGCTCGGTCGTCGTGGAAACCTTGTTCAGTTGGCCGGGCATTGGCCAGTTGTTTATTAATTCTGTCTTTCAACGGGACTATCCGGTGATTATGGCCTTAACGATGTTTAGTGCTGTATTGGTTGTCATCGGCAACCTGTTGGCCGATATCTTATACGCCATCGTTGATCCGCGCATAGAGTACTAGGAGGTGCAGTACAAGATGTCCCAAGTTCATCACCAACTGCCTGCTGCGCAAACACCGGCAGCCCCTGAAGCGGTCACCATAGGCGAGCGGCGTTCCCTGTGGTCGATGATGCTGGCAAAGTTCTTCCAGAACAAGTTAGCTGTGGTAGGGTTGGTGTGTCTGGTTATTATCATTCTGGCGGTCATCTTTGCTCCATATCTGACCCCGTATGAACCGCACAAGCAAGACTTAGCCAACCGTTTGCAACCGCCCAGCAAAGAGCACCTGATGGGCACTGACCATGTGGGACGGGATATTTTTACCCGTGTCTTGTACGGGGGACGGGTCTCTCTGATGGTCGGTTTCTCGGCCATGGCCATTATGATTACCATTGGCACCCTGGTCGGCGCTATTGCTGGTTACTATGGGGGACGCATTGATGCCATATTGATGCGCACAGTAGATGTGTTGATTTCCTTTCCAAGTATTTTCCTCTTGATTACCTTGGTTGCTTTCCTGCAACCAGGACTGACCACCATTATCTTTGTGCTGGCCGTGTTTGGCTGGATGGGGACAGCCCGCCTGGTGCGGGGTGAATTCTTGACCTTGAAGCAGCGGGAGTTTGTGCTGGCCGCCAGGACGACAGGCATGTCCAATTTGCGGATTATCTTCACCCAGATTTTGCCCAACGCTATGGGTCCGATTATTGTGGCGGCCACATTAGGTGTCGGCAGCATTATCATTACTGAATCAACACTCAGTTTCTTGGGGTTAGGGGTGCAGCCGCCTACACCGAGCTGGGGAAACATGCTGACTGATGCCCAAAGCGTGACCATTTTCCGCACCGCCTGGTGGTATCCAACCTTTCCAGGACTGATGATTTTAATGACGGTGCTGGCCTTTAATTTTGTAGGGGACGGTTTAAGAGATGCCCTTGACCCGCGCGTGATTGAGAAATAAGCATGGGTGGGTGATGAGATCACATAATATCAGTCAAGAGAAAAGGGAGCGATGGGGATAAAGCCCCCACCTCTAAGCGTCAGCGCAGGTGGTGGGAGTATGTCACGATGAAGGGAGAAGGATGGACAAGCAGCTGAACAAAGGACGTGAGTGAGCGTTGTCAGCACAAAGTGAACATGAAAAGTGGATGGCACGCGCCATTCAGCTGGCCAAACAGGCGGAAACATTGGGCGAGGTCCCCATTGGTGCGGTCATCGTTAAAGAGGGAGAAGTGATTGGTGAAGGTTATAACAGACGTGAGATTGACCGGAATCCGCTGGCCCATGCTGAATTGATGGCCATCCAGCAAGCTTGTGAGCGGCTTGGAGGATGGCGGTTGGCAGGGTGTGATTTGTATGTCACTTTAGAACCTTGCCCCATGTGTGCGGGCGCCATTGTGCAAGCACGTTTAAGGCGGGTCATTTATGGCACGGAAGACCCGAAGGCGGGCTATGCCGGCTCTTTGCACAATACCTTACAAGATGAGCGCCTGAACCATCAAACAGACGTGATTGCCGGCATCCGCCGGGAGGAGTGCCAACACTTGCTCAAAGATTTTTTCCGCCGCTTAAGGGAACAAAAGAAAGCGGCTAAGGGAATGTCCACCTGAGGCGAAAAAAGGACGGGCTGGGTGACGACAGAGCGCCTGGCTTTTGTTGACCCTATGAAAAAAATTAACACTTGCTTTAACTACTTGCTTTCGTTATAATGATAGGTACAGTTGAAGAACAACTGTGTTCAAAACATGCTTATAAAGTTTGCTGTGCTAGACGGGGAGGTAGCGGTGCCCTGTAACCCGCAATCCGCTATAGCGGGGTCGATGCCTATCTGAGGTTTGCACTATGTGAGGTCTGGCTCATGTGCGCGGTGTTGACGAAAGGGTCCTATGCAACGGAAGCCCATGAACCCCGTCAGGTCCGGAAGGAAGCAGCGGTAAGTGGGTCTCTCCGTGTGTTGTAGGGTAGCCTTTTCCGAGCTGGCGGCATGAGTACGCTCAGGTAGTGCTTATCGAGGATAGGTGCACAGCAGTTTATTTATATAGCTAACTCAACTTTCGCAGACAGAAACACCGAGTAAACCCTTGATATAATTGGGCAGACTCGACAAAAACTGATCGAAAAGCTCTTGAAACTTCTCTTCCGTAAGAACTAGAACTTCCCGTACCGCAGATT
>NZ_BMKZ01000070.1 GCF_014644735.1 Caldalkalibacillus thermarum
TGATGAAAAAATTCCTACAGAAACAGAAGATGATGAATCATCCGGTGGACATTATCTATATGGATAAAAAAGGCCACATCACATACCGAACAATATTCATAAAGAAAATAACTGACGACAAGATCATGGCTTTTTGCACCCTTCGTGGACAGCAACGTACCTTTGAACTAAGTAACATATTGGCTGCTGAGAAAGGAGACATCAACATTGCGAAAGGAAACAAAAATTACACCTGGTTTCAACCTCATGTGGATTTCCAGCAGAAAGATGCTCCCGGAACATGTTGAAGCACTACAACAAATATCATAAGGAAAAGAAAAAGTAGCACAAACCGAATTTGGCTAATAGAGGATAAAGCAGAGTGCAACTGGATCAGCCTTTCAGATGTATTGAGATTGATATTCTCTGAGATTCAATCGCGCTTTTTGTTTTTATAGCCCATGAACAAAGAGGTAAGGATAATTACAATAAAAGAAATTAAGCCACCAATCAATGTGCTACCTGTTAACTCTCCTTCAAAAAAATGTCGGACACCAATCCAACCAATGGCAAAAAAGATACCACATGCAATACCAAACTTAAGATATTGCTGATTTAGCAATAAACTATCTCCTTTCCATTGTAGTTAGTTTCTCTTACCACCTACGTTGTCGCTTAGAGTAGGGGATTTTTGGAGGGTACCGACTAATGAGACTAAAATAATGGTTGCTGCTTATCTGTAAATTCGTATGAAAAAGGGGCTATGAGAATAATGATAAGTCCTATTATTAGCATGGCTGATAAGATCATTGGAAAAGAAAAGTTAAGTATTTGACCTACAAAAGGAACAAATGGTAAAGGGACACCAGCAAACCCTTGTCTCCATTTTGTATCAGTGGTAAAAAACTGTTTTTCTTCACATCTGGGACATTTCTTACGGCCATCGAATATAAAGAATAGCTCTCTCCATTTAAATTGATATTGACACGACCAGCAAGAAGGCACCTTCATAGTAAGTAATCCCCCTCTGAGGATATTATTATTATGGCACAGAAGCAATGTTGATTCCATCTATATAAATATAAATTGCGTAGAATTTTGGCGTAGAAGTGTAATTCTACGCTATAATTGTGTTGAAAACCATGTCCAAAGCATACGAAAACCCCGGATTATCTCACAAAAATTTTTGCGTAGAATTTCTTAAGACAAAAAATAAGGGGGGATACCATTGATTAACCGGTTTGTCAAAGAGGGGCTGAAAGGAAAATCGGCCACAACCGTCAAAACATATGAGCAGGCGTTGAGACAGTTTGAACATTGGCTTCAAGGGGCTGGAACGGATTTAAAAGGGTATGCACGTACCGATGTCCAGCAATACATAGATTATCTGGTGGCCAAAAAGAAAAGTGCGGCCACCATCAATAAGATATGGAACGCCATCAAAAAATACAGCCGGTGGGCCGGGAAAGAAGAAACGATAGAGGACATTGCCGTTGTTCAACCCCCTTCATACTATACAGAAGCACCAAAAAGTTTAAGTCAAGTGGAGCGGAACCGGCTCATCCGGGAAGTGGACAGGTCGGGAAACAAAAGAGATTTTGCCATTGTGATGATGTTACTCAACACGGGATTGCGTGTTTCAGAATTGGTTTCACTGGACAGATCGGACGTGGAGATCAGTGAACGGAAAGGATCAGTCAGAGTAGTGGGGAAGGGGAACAGGGAGCGGGTCATTCCTCTTAACAAGGAAGCCCGCCGGGCGTTGCAGAAATACCTTGATGAGCGGACAGACTCCCATCCAGCCCTTTTTTTAAGCAACCGTGGCCAACGGATCAGTGTCCGTAGTGTCCAGTACCTTTTAGAGAAGCATGGTGTACATCCTCACCAGCTAAGACACACGTTCATCACCGGATTGGTGCGGAACAATACAGATATTGCCGTGATCCAGTCCATGAGCGGCCATACGTCAACTAAGATGATTGTAAGGTATTCCCGGCCGACTGAAGAGGACAAACTTCAGGCGGTTGAGGAATTGTGGCACAATACAATAAAGGAGTGAACACATTTGGATAATAAGATATTTGAGTTACCCATACATTGTCTTGTTTTTCTCAGGGGAAAATGCAAGGTTTGCCACACGGTCAATAAAAAGCAGATATATGATTATGGCAAAATGAGATATATTGACATGGAGAAAAAAATGGATCAGACAAATCACCAAGTAGAACCGCTTGTTTGTTCAAAATGTCAGACGGAATATTCGCCCAGTGAAGTTGAGTATTTTGACAAACTTAGAAACATAACAATCACTGTAGCCAAACTGGAATGGGGCAATATGCGGGAGGAAGATGAATACAAGAAAATGGAAGAGGCTCACAAGGCAAGGTATCACACCTTCAAGGAAAAGGAACGTGAGTTTTGGGATGCGTTCAATGGATATATGTTGCAGGACTTCCGACAGGCGATTAACGAACTTCAGAAAGAAGAGTTTGAACAGGCATACAAGGCATTGGGTATAGACGCTGACTGTAAGACGTTGGCTCAATACCGGAAAGATGCCATTCAGCGTTTCAAAACGGCAAAACAAAAAATTGATTTTTGGCAGGAAGCAAATAGATATTTCATCTATGATCACATACTTGAACTGGGGCCTTTGGCTTGGATACCTGAGCAAGACATCAAAAAATTCGGGTTAAACAGAACACGTTTTGTTCTTCTTCATTTTCCTGTCGGTGAACCACTGGAAGGACTGATAACAGAATACATTGGCCGCATTGTCAAGAAAGAGAAAGGCGACAATGCGTTTCTGTTCAGAAGGATCAGTCAATTGACTGATGAATTGCAACGGGTTAGACGTAAAAACACGGAATACTATCACAAAATAGAATCTCTTAAACTGGAAATTGCCGGATTTCAAAAGAAACTGAACGAAGCGTACACGGAATTAAAAAACTTGCGGAACAACCAAACGGCGTACACCCGTGATCCGGCCGATATAGCCAAAATACATGAGTTGAAATCTTTTATCAATGAATTGATGGACGAATTAAGGCAGTATAGACAAGAAAAACAATCTGAAGATTACAGCCAACCTGTTGTGCTTGAAGAAACTATTGATGATAAAGTGCAGGATGAGACACAAGACCTTATTGATGAAACACAAGACTTCATCAAGGGCAAAACGATTGCCATTATCGGCGGAGAACGCCGTGAACATGCAGAATCCAAAGACTATCCCTGTGAAGTGATCACTCACGATGGACGAAAGCATAACCCGGAATTCTATCAGACACTGCAAAAAGCGGATATTATTGTGGTCTTGACACAATACATATCCCATGCCAGCATGTGGGAAGCCAAAGCTCATGCGTTGGAAAATGACAAATTAATCCATTTTACAAAGTCAATTAATGTGGAACGCATAATTGAAGAGGTGAATGAGCTTTGCAGAGAGTCTGCCATGCAATAGACTGCAACAGACGCTTCGAGCCAAGACATCCAAGACAAAAATACTGTTCACGGATGTGTAACGACAGGGAAAAACGCAGGCGTTATGTCAAGGAAAGAATCAGGAAAGGCCTTTGCGCTCAATGTGGAAGAGAAATGGATTATCCTGTATCTCCACACAAAAACAAGGTTAGCCCGTCATACTGTTCACAGTGTCAGGAATATTTTCGGAAACGGTACAAATCAAAAAACGGAGGGTAAAACATGTTTGGAATCGGATTGGCAAAAAAACTTCTTGTTCTGACATTGCTGGCATTGTCAGTTTTGGCAGGATGTACTGATAATTCCATCACCGTCTTGGATGAGAACGAAAGCGAAGCGATTCAAGAAGAACAGGAAGAGGGGCTGGAAGCTATTGAAAACAGTGAGGTAGATGCTCAGACATCTGAAGAAAATGTAGGTACTCAGACATCAGAAGAAAATACCGAAGAAACCAGCGATGTACCGATCAATACCATTCCTGCTTTTGTGACCCGTGTTGTTGACGGAGATACGTTTGTGGCAGAGATCAACGGACAGGAAGAGCGGGTCAGGTTAATTCTTGTCGATACACCGGAAACCGTCCATCCGTCCAAACCGGTTGAACCTTTTGGCCCCGAAGCATCCGAGTTTGCAAAGGAAATGTTGGAAGGCAAAGAAGTGCATTTGGAATTGGATGTATCAGAGCGGGATCGCTATGGCCGTGTGCTTGCCTATGTTTGGATTGACGACAAAATGTTCAATGAGATGCTGTTGGAAAAAGGGTTGGCACGGGTAGCGGTTTTTCCTCCCAATGTAAAATATGTTGATCGCTTTCGCCAGATAGAAAAAGAGGCCCAACAAAAAGGAATTGGAATATGGAGTATAGAAGATTATGCTAGACAAGAAAACAGCAATTCAAGCTCAGCAACAAATAACACAGCCTCAAAAACCAGTAGTAGCAATTGTGACGAACCCAAAATAAAAGGTAATATTAACTCAAAAGGTGAAAAGATCTATCATGTACCTGGTGGACAGTTTTATGATGTGACAATCCCGGAGGAAATGTTCTGTACAGAAGAAGAGGCGCAGGCGGCAGGATATAGAAAATCGAAGAGGTAGGTCTATGAGTGTTATGAACACGAGAAAAAATCAGGAAATTAGAAGAAAGGGGCGATTTTATTTTGACAATCCCCCGTTATCAAGGGCTTGAATCTATTCCGGAAATTGTTGAGTGGTTTTGTAATAATGAATCTGAACTTATTGACAATGTTTGGTCAAGTGATCGAGCAATTCAAATTTTATCTGACTCGCTTATTAAAACTTTTTCTACCCTTGATCGTAACTCAATAAGGGATCACTTTAATTTTGTATATCATCAATTGACAGGATTTATCATTCCTGAATTAAAGAAAATGGACTCTAATCCTTATAAGGATACAACATATTTTAAAAATCTGCTCGGTATATTCGTTTGGTGCAAGGCACAATACATAATTGGAACATGGATTTATGAACAACACTACCAGGATAATTTTAACCCTTATGGTGATCCCTTTGATGTCATTGGCCTCTCAAATGGTTTTGAGGATTACTACCAAATTTTAGATGTTTCGCCATCAGCAACATTTGAAGAGATTAAACAAGCATATCGGAAAGCAGTAAAACAAAAACATCCAGATGTAGGTGGAGATCCAGAGTTATTTAAGAAAATAACCAAGGCTTATGAAGTATTATCAAATGCAAACAGACGTGAAAATTATGATGAAATTCATCAGCTATATTATGAGATGAAAACATGGAATTCTGCCAAATGGTATACACAACATATGAATAGTAACGAACCATTATACAATAGCGATAAAACTTCAGAAAATAAAGATAAAGTGACTGATGACCAAACAAGAAATACGTTCCATAATAACAAAACAGAATTTGAAACAAATAAAAGTTTTCCATTAGTTTTGGTGTTTTTGGCAGGTATCGTGGTTGGAGTTTTTATAGTAACCATTGGTCTACTTGACAATGATCATTTGTCATTACAATCATCGGATGCTGTTTCAAGTGAATTTGATTCTATTCAGGGCTTTAGCTACAATGAAGAATTTCCAAACAATGTTTCAGTAGAAAACAACTCAGAAGAAGTTATTCCAACTGAAATAGAAGCCATTGAGGCGATTAATCAAGCAAACTATCTATATAGTGATAGGTACGGTTTTGTACCTGATCACATAGCTGAACAAGAGGAAAAAGAAAGTTTAAAAGCTATTATTGAAAGTTTCCCTGAAGAATGGCCTGTTGGTCTAATGATTGTTAGAAGTCAATCTTCTAACGGAAACCTTTGGGTTGATTATTTTCCCGTAATCAAAACACAAACTGGTTATCTATTCGCAAAATATTATCTCAAAGGGGTCGAAGTTCATAAGGTTAGCTGGGATTCAATATATGGTGATGATTTTTTTCCTTTAAGCATGGCTGAAAAGGAACCAATAGTTATCTGGTATTCAAGTGAAACCTGGAATACTTACCAAGATCTTATTTGGGATGATGATTTCTGGTTATACGAAGATTATACACTGTTACCAGATTATGATCATGTTTTTGTTAATTAACCAAACATGACGAAAAATAAATTCCGCTTGTTGCTGGTTTTATGATGCCGGGGTTATTAGCATAAAGTAATTATTGTAAACTGGAAAACTTCTGTTCGGATTACCAATGTCGTAAAACAATAACAATGACACTAATATCCGAAAATATCTGTTTATGGGAGGGAATAGACTTTGAATTTTTTCACATCGCCGAGAGGTGTAAAAATAAGGATTCCAGTAAGAGAAGCATTTACCATCATGGCTCGTTTATATCCCAAGAGAAAACCTGAAGATATTATGCGGACGGTTGAAGGGATCGAATCATTACCGTCTCTTTTTAGCACCGTATCTATTTTAATGGGATTATTTATGGGACTATCATGGTGGGCAATTATTATTCTATCTGGTTTTGCGACACTTTTAGCAATGATTATGATTAATGTGGGAGCATTAATATCCCACAAAATGACCATCGCCTATTATTATTCTTTTATTCCTTTTTATATTAGATATTTACTTTTGTTCGTCTTGGGTTACTTCGCCTTTTCTTCATGGTATGGCATTCTTATTGTCATAGGGGCCAAGTTATGTAGCACTATTGCTCAATATTTCTATGAATATCAGTTGATAAAAAAATTTAAAGATCATAAGGTCACTTTTGCCGAAGTGATATTTATACAAGCATTTCGTCTCAATGCAGTGTCAATTGGTGTGGAATGGAGAGAAGAAGCTTATGATGAGGAAGAAGAAAAAAATAGTGATAAGTGGAAAAAACCGTTCGAAGAGTACATTAATAAATATCCGCACACATTAGGGTGGTAATTTAGTATAATTTTAACACTATCAAATAGAATCAAATGAACTTAAAGGTATTAATCGTGGTTAATTAGGGTTTGCTGAAAAACACAAAAATGTTGATATTGAAAGGAAAAGACCTATTTTTAGCGAAATTAAGTGCAAGGGTTTTTCAAAAAACACCATAAAAACCTTGCACTTGGAGGTATTACTGTGTATCGCCATAACCAGGATCAGCTGATCATGCCGCATGAATTCTTCCTGCCTTTTGGTGGTCAACTGGACCCCAACAACCGTTGGGTATTACTCGCTCAAAAAATTCCATGGAACAAAGCGCAAGATCTGTATATCGGGCAGCTCAAATCAACAAGCGAAGGCCGTCAGGCCTTTTCTGTGCGCATGGCTTTGGGTGCGCTTATCATTAAAGAACGTTTAGGCACCAGCGATCGTGAAACAGTGGAACA